>JAAYIO010000269.1 GCA_012523385.1 Methanomicrobiales archaeon | reverse complement strand
CAAAAGATAACGCCGCGCAATCTGGTCTTAATTTCCCAAAATGACAAAGAGGAGTGGACTCGGCGGGATTTGAACCCTCGGCTTCTACGTTGCGAACGTAGCGATCTACCCCTGATCTACGAGCCCTTCCGTAAATATTATAAAATAATATTGGTGGGGGTGAATATCAATCTTACAGAATGATCTCGATATCGAGTTTCTCTGCAAGTTCCTTGTAGCGGTTCCGGATGGTCACCTCAGTGACTCCTGCCACCTCTGCCACCTCACGCTGGGTACGGCGTTCTCCGCCCAGAATTGAGGAGATATAGATAGCAGCGGCGGCGACCCCGGTTGGACCGCGCCCGCTTGTGAGTTCACGTTCCCCTGCCTGCCGGAGAATTTCAACCGCACGCGACTGAACCTCTCCCTTCAGGTTCAGGCCAGAGCAGAACCGTGGAACATAATCAATCGGTGAGGTTGGGAGTAGTTTTAACCCGAGTTCACGGGAGATGAACCGATAGGTCCTGCCGATCTCCTTACGGGAGACACGGGAAACCTCTGCAATCTCATCAAGGGTACGCGGGACATTGCACTGACGGCATGCCGCGTAGAGGGCAGCAGCTGCTACTCCTTCAATAGAACGGCCACGGATGAGGTTCTTATCAACTGCATCACGATAGACGACTGCTGCCGTCTCACGGACGTTTCGCGGCAGACCCAGTGCAGATGCCATCCGGTCCCGCTCTGAGAGCGCAAATGCAAGGTTTCTCTCCGTTGCGTTTGAGACACGGATACGGCGCTGCCATTTCCGCAGGCGGTAAAGCTGTGCACGGTTCTTGGATGAAATCGCACGGCCGTATGAGTCGCGGTTCCGCCAGTCAATCATTGTGGAAAGACCCTTGTCGTGAATCGTAAAGGTCATCGGTGCACCGACACGGGACCTCTTCATCCGCTGGTCATGGTCGAAAGCACGCCATTCGGGGCCGCGGTCGATGACTTCATCATCGAGGACAAGGCCACAGTTCTGGCATACCAATTCGGCACGTTCGTTATCCTGAACGAGCTGACGGCTACCGCACTCCGGACAGACGGTCTTATTAGTCTCTTCTGTCCGTGATTTCACTGCCTCCTGTGCCTCTGAGGTCCTTTTTCGGAGTGTTTCCCGCTGGGACTGGAGTTGTTTTAATTTTTCAATTTCCTGCATAATTCATCATCCTTATTCGGTGTACAGTTGGTCACCCACATTGCATTTACACGGGCCTTTGCAGACAACAAGGGCGTATGGTGTTTTAATATTTCCAAACACTTCTACCAGTTTTCCGACAGGTTTGTTTTGCCGGTCAACGACCTCACTGTGGAGGCGTGGCAGTTGTCCTCCGTCAATGGTCATGACGGCACAATTTTTGCCACAAATATTCTTAATTTGACCAACAATTTTCATGTAATAAAACCTTCTAAAAATCCGGCACCCGGTGGGTTGGTAACTATTATATGTTGAAGGTGTAAGTATTTAAAAGATGGCCGAATTCTTATATATTGACAGATTTTTTGTATCCTGATGCACGCTTTATCGCATGCAAATGTCCGATATATGTGATTTGTGGTTGTTACAGATACTCTTCCCTGTGGACAGGAATTCCGTATGTGCGCTTTCTCTACAGGAAGGGGAGGTTTTTCCCGGAGAGAATAGAGGTGCTCTCCATTTCGGTAAGTCCCGCGCCTCGCGCAACCTGCATCCGCTCTGGCATGTTCATCAGGTCTGATGGAGCATGAGTATCTGAATTAACTGCCATAAGGCATTGCTCTTCCCGTGCCACGCATACCACGTGACCGTTCGTGCGGTTATGACCGCCTCTTGCGGTGATCTCAAGTGCTACCTGATTATCACGTGCTAAACGGGCGTCTGCGAATGATATGAATCCGGGATGGGCCAGTATGTCAACGTCTGGACACGCGCAGGCAGCAGCATTTGTCCCCGGTGCAACAGGCTCCATGGTTGTCTCCCCGTGCACGATGACGATGTCAGCCCCGTTATCCCGTGCTTCACGTGCAAGGAGGGCTATTTCTCCGGGAGGGACGTGGGTAATTTCAACGCCAACAAGGAGGCGAATCCCGTATGTACGTGCTGTCTCGCGCATCGGTTCGAGGGCGCGGACAAGCGAGGTGATGTTTGAGCGGTCTGCATGGTCGGTGATGCCAAGTGTCTGGTATCCCAGCACTGCTGCCCGGTGGATAAGCTCGGCAGGAAGAAGTTCACCATCAGAGAAGATCGTATGGGTGTGGAAGTCGTACATCGTGGTCACTCTCGTTTTAGAATTTCAATACGATTTTTTTCATCAGCTCTTCCTTACTTCCCTTCCAGTCAACGATGACCCTGCCCTTCGTTTTTGACCCGTGTGCCGGGTGGGTGGCCTCCTCGTCAATCCGTGCCGATAGACCGGCCTTCTTAGCGGCCTTGTGGATTGTCTTGATCTGAGGTGCCTCCTGTGCCATCTCTTTGGATACCCGCCGGCCCTGGTTACGGGTTAGAGCGCGGTCGAAGTAACATGGATAGAGTGTCCGCTCAGAATTCATATATGAGATATGTCATTGTGAAGGTATAAACGATACTTTGTCATACATGTAGATATGCACCATATTGACGTCAGTATTGAAAAGGACATCTTTGACGCAAACAATCGTCTTGCAGCGAAGAATCATGAAATACTTGCTGCAGCAGGGATTCGTGCTTTTGATCTTCTCGGTGCCATTGGGTCCGGGAAGACTTCTCTTGTGGAAAAGATGGTGCCGTTATTGAAAAAACGGGGGCTGAATGCGGGGGCCATCGCAGGCGATGTCTATGGAGATGATGATTTCCAGAGAATCGTTGCAACTGGTGCTCCGGCAGTGAATGCAAATACGGGTAAGGAATGTCATCTGGATGCCCACCTCGTGCATCATGCTATTGATCATCTCCCCTTAGATGAGATTGATATCCTCTTTATTGAAAATGTCGGTAACATGGTTTGCCCGACTGACTTTCTCCTCGGTGCGGAAAAACGCATTGTGGTAATCTCTTCCACTGAGGGTGACGATGTCGCAAACAAGCACCCGATGATGTTCCGTGAGAGTACGATAGCGGTCATCAACAAGGTAGATCTCGCAGAATATGTCGGATGTAACGTGAATCGTTTAGAGTCTGATATTCATCGGTATAATCCAGAAATGCCTGTATTCCGCACCAATATGAGGACGGGGGATGGGATGGAGGAGCTTCTTGATGAGATTCTCAAATGATCAGTGGAATTAAATAGATACAAGGGCAATATTTATAGACTTCAGAGAAGGGCATCCCCCTTCTGAATACATTTCATATATTTCAGGTGTTTAAATGCAGTGGCATGGCAGATCAGTTAGGAAAGAAACCGGTGGCAGAATCCGGTATGCACGGAGTAAGAGGAGAAGCGAGATAGGCAGTGCACCTGCTGATTCGCATATTGGTGAGGAACGCCTGAGAATTATCCGTACCCTGGGGGCTAACCAGAAGGTTCGGGTACTGCGTGCACAGTTCGCAAATGTCGCCAATCCAAAGAATGGTGAAAACCACCGGGTGGCAATTGAAGCTGTTGAAAAGAATGCTGCAGACCCTAACTTCGTGCGAAGAAAAATTCTCACGAAGGGTGCTATCATCAAAACCGAGATTGGTCAGGCACGTATTGTAAGCAGACCCGGTCAGGACGGCGTTATCAACGCTGTGCTCATCTAAAAATCTTTTTTTCCATTATCGTTCGCACGGATGGAAGCGTATGCATTTATTATGCATATCATCTAATGACTGGTGTAATGCGCAAAATATACCATCGTTTCCCGATGAGAAATGACCTGGTTTTTACCATAAAGCGCCCGTTCATTGACGTGGTGTCCCGGGTGTGTGCCCTGCATGGGACTCATGAGACTGGGCGGACTCCCGGGGGGGAGATGGTGCGGATTGATTTTAATGCAGCGGTGGCAGACAAGAAGATCACTTTTGTGCCGGTTGACTCTTGTCCTGACCTGTTAAATACGATCACCGAGGCGGTTGATTTTCAGATTGAACTTAAAGAAACGACAATCATGTCTGATAAGCGCATCCCTCGTTCTAAAAATGTATTTCTCCTTCGCCTTGAGGAGACTGGGATGGCCTGTGAATGTACTGTGGTAAAGACCAGTACGATAGCTGGTCTGGATGCGATGGACCTAAAGGTTCTGCTTGTGGGTGCAATTTAATGGCTTTGCGTACGGCTGTTGCAGCACCATTCCGGCATATGCATCGGGATCGTCTGCGCCGCCCTGAATTCATTTATTTCCTTGCAATTGACCGGCGCTGGATGAGTCGTGATCAGGCGGGGTCGCTGATTGCCATTGCCCTTCGTGAAGGTCTTCTGCGTGAGGAGGGTGGGGTACTGGTGCCTCTCTTTAATCCTGCAGAGGTGGATATCCCGCTTGGGTTCCGTCCTTCAGAGGATATTTTCAAGCAAGGTGAGAATTATTGTGATACCCTGATGATTCGTATTGCTGAAGCACAGGGAACCTCGCAACAGAAGGTGGCAGCAGAGTTGCATGCCCTTGTGAATGACCGGTTTGACGGACATCTTCTCCCGGAGGCGGGTGTGGTGATCCTTGCCCGTAAATACGGGGTGCCATTTGAGGATCTTGTTGAAAAATTGCGCGAATCACTCAGCGGTCCGGGCTGCTGAGTTAAAAACCAGCAAAAAAGTATTTTTTAAAATTGTTCGGGATTAGTTTGCCTGCCCTTCAGCAGCGGGTGCAAAGTAGTCCTTCAGGCTCTTTTCGCCATATTCAACAACCTTTGCATTGATCTGGACGAAGTCGCCATTGATCTCTGCGCCACGGATGCTCATTCTTCTGCGCTGTCCGGGGTAGGTTGGGCGGAACCCAACACCGTTTGCGAGGAGGAGTCTTCTCCGGGTAAGTCCGGGGAGGTCACGGCGTGCGGGAATGCCGGTCTTGTCGGTTGCTCCGGTAATTGCGATCTGGTATCCTGCAAATCCGAGTACATCTCCGGATATGATGTCGCCTACGTTCTTGCCAATGAGTGCACCTGCCATGCCGGCGGTTGCCTCAACCTTGTACGAAATACCATCTTTTGGGTCTGAGAGAACTACTTTGAAGTTTGCCATATTTTTTACTCCTTTCTGAAAGTTGTCTATTATGTTTGTTTAGAAGTTATTAAAAATTGTGGGGTGAATCCACCTGTCCGTAGGGTGTTACTTACCCCAGAAAGGCTTTTCTTTTCGCCGAATTTTCGTGTATTCCTCAAGAATATCGATCATATCGCCGGTAAGGTGTTTTGTCATCTCGCCCTCAAGGACTTTGACATGGTGCTCGGGTATCTCGACATAGAGGACATCCCCCACATCAATCTGGCGACCGATTGTCGGGCCTTCAATAGAGATTGCCACCTCGGCCCCCTGATTTGCCTCGTTGACGGTCTCCTGCCCCATCCT
Organism: Methanomicrobiales archaeon; assembly: GCA_012523385.1. Classification (GTDB taxonomy): domain Archaea; phylum Halobacteriota; class Methanomicrobia; order Methanomicrobiales; family Methanomicrobiaceae; genus Methanogenium. The sequence continues at coordinate 6,858 of JAAYIO010000269.1, read as the reverse complement.
CATCTGTTTAATCCGCCCGATTCTCTTTCCTGAAGGGAGGACGAGGTTGACGCTTGCCTGCAATTTACCGGCCATAATGCGCACTCCCACCACGGCAGGATTGGACTGCCGGAAGACACAGTCAGGGAGGAGGGTGATCTTTGCCGGCAGGATGAGTTTCTCAAAACTCTCCTTGTGGATAAGGCGGCGCGTCTCCTTTTCCCAGTCGATGTAGTCATCGATGAGATGGTAGATGACATCAGACTCAAAGAGGTGCACATGGCCCATCGCCTGATCTGCGAGGGCTTCAAGGGCATCGGGGAGGATAGGGGTGTTGAAGGCGAGGATGATGGAGTAGAGGGGGTCTTTGATGGTTGAAACTTCCACAATATCGTGCCGGGATACCGGACCGACATCTGCGCGCATGATGGGGATTTCGTGCTCCTCCAGTTCCTTGGAAAGCGCCTCAAGGGCTCCGATGGTGTCGGCTTTGATGAACACTCCCTCCTCCGAGAGGGTCACCTGAATGTCCTGCATCTCGTGGATGATCTCATCGATGATCTCCTCGCGGTTGCCTTTAACCACGCGGATCGGCGAACCGGCGATGGCGCCTTCCAGTTTCTGGGCGGATACCTTGATACCGGATGCGGCAGTCACCTGCTTCACTCGTTCAAACCGGTCCTCGGTGAGGATCTCCTGCATGGGGCGGGGTAGTAACAGGGATCGGACCTTGGTCTCGATAACGCCCCGTTCCCCTCCCACGATGATGTCGTCACCAACGTTTAACTGACCGTCAATAAGGATGACATCAAGGGTGGTTCCAAGGCCGCGCTCCTCTTTCACCTCGAGAACGGTGCCGTACCCCGGCCCGGTGGTGGAGAGGGCGAGGTTCTCTGTCAGGTACCGTTGCGCAAGGCCGACCATCACCATCAAAAGGTCGGGGAGACCTTCGCCGGTTATGCCAGATACTGGTACAATTGCGATATTGCGGGCGAAATCCCTCACGCGGTCAAAACGGTCGCAGTTGAATCCCATCTCTGAGAGTTCGCCGACCAGTTCGTATGTCTTTGTCTCAATCATCCCCTGCACCCGTTCGTTCTGGGCCGCATAGGCCTTCATGAAGGGTGCATTTTCCTGCACTCGCCAGCCGTGTATCCGGTCGATCTTTGTTGCGGCGATCACAAAGGGTGTCTTGTAGTTCCTGAGAATCTGGAGTGCCTCTTTGGTCTGCGGCTGGAACCCGTCGTTGATGTCCACTACAAGGATTGCCATGTCTGCCAGTGCCCCGCCGCGGGATCGCAGTGTGGTGAAGGCATGGTGGCCCGGTGTATCGATAAACAATAGTCCCGGAACATCAAATTTAACCGCATCGCTGGTGCCGCTCATCTTGCGGATTGCGTCCAGAGGTACAATGGTTGCTCCGATATGCTGGGTAATGGCACCCGCCTCACGATCCACCACGGATGAACCCCTGATTTTGTCCAGCAATGATGTCTTACCATGGTCTACATGCCCAAGTACACAGACCACTGGTGTACGAATGGATGATGGGGCCTCTGATTCCGTCTTCTTCTTTTTTGCCATGTCTCGCGCCCTCTGCCTCTCGTATTGGTATTAAAAAAAATTCTCAAATCGCCCGCCGCTCTTCTGAGTATACAGCGGTTTATGGCGTTTTTATATAAGTAGTTCACCTGACTTATTAATGGTGTTCGTACAGATGCTTTCCTGATGGGTGAAGTGCCTTTTATCGGGGGTTTATATCTCTCACTTTAGGTTTCCTTGATGTTTGTTTGGTGAAGGCATCGCAGGTCGGTCTGGGGTATCTGAGGGCCTTTGTGGGTATGATGGGTTAGTCTTTTTCCTTTCTGTGTTGCCTGATGTGGCTACTGCCTCGTGTGGGTGCCCGGGCTGGGGTGGTAATTATTTCCCAATGGATTTGCAGAACATATGCGAAGATTAATTACTGGAGATGTCAAAATAAGAAAGGCATCTTAGTGAGGCATTATGCCGGGGTAGGGTAGTGGTTATCCTCTGGGACTGTGGCTCCTTGGACTCGGGTTCAAATCTCGGCCCCGGCCTTTTTGTTTTTAATTTGTTTATTGCGCTTTTTTGATTTGTGCCTGTGTTTGGTATGACATCTCCTTTATGTGGTATCAGGGGTGTATTGTTGGTTCTGTCTGGGCGATGGCGGTTGATGGTATGCGTGATGAGGATATTTTTTCAGAAGTGCAGTGGTTTCGCACCAACATGCTCGCGATGGTGGTCTGGGTTGCCGCGTTGTTAGTATGGTATGGTTTTTATCTCCAGATTGTTGCAGGTATACCTTTTGGGATGAATCCCGGTCCTGACTGGCTCAAGTGGGTGCTTATTGCAACGGTTGGCATTGGCATGCCGGTATTTTTTCTCATCCTCCGGCTTGAGGTGAGGGTCGGGAGCGGATGCCTGTCTTATCGCGTGTATCCAATGCACCTGCGGTTCCGAAATGTTGGCTGCTACAAGATTACCTCTGCTGAAGTGGTGTTATACCGGCCACTCCGGGATTATGGTGGTTGGGGTATCCGGCGGGGTAAACAGGGTAGTGCATATACCGTCTTCGGGAACTGTGGAGTTTGCATAGCTCTCTCCGATGGCCCGTCTTTTCTCATCGGATCCCAGCGGGCGGATGAGTTTTATGCAGCGCTTTCCGTCTGCATGTCTCGATAAATACTCATTTTTGGGGATCTTTTTTGACGGGATTTTTTGATGCGAGGCAGAGGGTGGGGGAATAATCCGGAGACCTCTTCGTGTTTTATTACTTTTTTTCAATTTCGCGTGCAATAGAGCAGAAATATATCTCATTCTCTGCCTTTACAAAGGTCCGTGACAGATCGACATCAAAGATGGTACCATCGCGCCTGCGATGAACGGAGCGGATCCGCTCTTTTCTGCCGGGCTCGGGTTCGCTCCACATACTGTCCCATGCCTCACGCGTGAGCGAGGGGTTCACATCAAAGACGGTGCAGTCTGCGAGTTCTTCTCTGCGATAGCCAAGGAGCTCTTCTGCGGTTCGGTTTATCTGGCAGATGCTGCCGTCACGACTGAAGAGGAGGATGGAGTCTGAGGCCTGATCGAAGGCCTGTCGGGTGAATAACAGTTCACGCTCAAGCTCCTCTTTCTCTGTAAGGGCTGTCATCAGAGCTTTGTTCGCCTGCTGCATTTCTATGGTCCTCTTCCTCACATTTTCCTCATGATTTTGGTGATACTGAAGAACCTGCTCTTCGCATTGTTTGAATGTTGTGATGTCCCGGCCGCTGGCATGGTAGCCGGTTACGTGGCCGCCGGTTTCCCCGAGTGCCCGGATGGTCCATGTCTCCCAGCTGGGCGTTCCATCTCTGCGGATAGCGCGGATGTCTGCGGTGACGGGGCTACCTCCTGGCTGAAGGGTCGCAATGAGAGATTCGAGGCGGTTGCGTTCATCGGGTTGAAATGTTGGTAGAAATCGGGTCCCTACGATGCGATCGGCTGTGCGTCCTGAATGGCGGCAGAATGCAGTGTTTGCAAATTCGATTGTCATTGATGGAGATATGTGAACAATCCATTCGGTGAGCTCTTCGGTGAGTGCGGTGTAACGCTCTTTCCAGGTATCCTGTTCGTCTTCTATGGTGCTCTCGGTGAAGGTGACAGCACATCCTGCGGCACCGCTCGCAAATACTAAAGGGATGTAGTGGATTTCCCAGTCGGTCTGCTGTCTGTTTTGGGTGATAGATGTGCGGTATTTTCCTGGTGTGCCTGCCACTGCGTCCCGACAATTGGTGAGAAAGGTTTCATCCCGGAAGATGGGCGAGGGTATATTGATGCTGGGTATTGGCCTGATCCCTTCCGGGATGTGGAAGAGGCTTACTGCATCCGGGGTGGCCTCTGTTACTTCCAGGCGGGCTGTCAGGCAGAGGCAGATGGGTGGCGCAGTGAGGGGAAGAGCGCTTATTGGCATCCGCCGTGCAGGAAAATATGCCTTTGCAGGGCCCATTCTTTTCAGGTCTATTTCTCCGGTAACGACCAGCATGTCCAGATACTTTGCCGTGGTGTTGCGGTGCATTCCAAGAGTTTCCGAGATCTCGGTGATTGTCATTCCGGTTGGCGATTTCCTCAAAAATTCTCGTATATGCTCTTTTTCATTCCATTCAGTTGACATTTTTCCTCTCGGGGCATCTCTCTGGGAGCTCCTATGCAGTGCATATATGCTATGCTTAACGAATATTTATATGTGATTGCGTCTATGTTTGTTTAGCAATGCAGTGCATTGGCCGGTAGTTCCCTTCTTTTTGGTTTTAATGCCTTGGTGGAAGGGGTGCGCACCGGAGATATTATACATGATTAATCATGTAGGTGAAAAAAGATGTCAGGTTCATTTGATGTGAAACTCGAAGAGACGGTGTACCTTCCTGATCCGTCGGTCCGCGAAAATTCGTGGATCGGCGACTATACTACTGCGTATCAGCGTTTCCTCCGCGACCCGGATGGGTTCTGGGAGGGGATTGCAAATGAACTCGAATGGTTCAGGAAATGGGACGCGGTAAAGAAGTGGAACCCTCCATACGCGGAGTGGTTCACAAACGCACAGCTCAATATCACCCACAACTGCCTTGACCGGCATGCAATCGGTGAGCGGCGAAACAAGGTGGCCCTCATCTGGCGGGGTGAAAAAGGGGAGCAGGAGCGGGTACTCACATACCGGCAACTCCACCGACAGGTGATGCGGTTTGCAAGCGGTCTGAAAAAGATGGGCGTCACGAAGGGTGACACCGTCTGACTATACATGCCGCTTGTGCCTGAGCACATCATCGCCCTCCTTGCCTGTGCACGAATCGGAGCCGTCCACAATATCGTTTACGGCGGATTTGGGGCTCAGGCACTGAATGCTCGTATCCGTGATTCTGGTGCTAAAGTCGTGATCACTTCAGACGTTGGATACCGCCGTGGCAAGCAGGTTTCACTGAAAACCATCGCCGAAGAAGCAGTGGTCAATGCCCCATCGGTGGAGAAGATCATCGTTCTCCGGCGTGCAGACCCCGGTCCTGAACTCTTCCTCGAGATGGAGGTTGATTACTACGATGTCCTCGAAAGTGGAGATGCCACCTGTGAAGCAACCGTAATGGACGCAGAAGATCCCCTCTTCATCCTCTATACGAGCGGTACGACTGGTCAGCCAAAGGGCATCGTCCACACCTGCGGAGGCTACATGGTCGGCACCTACTACACGACAAAGTATGTCTTTGACATGAAGGAGAACGACGTCCACTGGTGCACAGCAGATCCCGGGTGGATCACCGGCCACAGTTACATCGTCTATGGTCCGCTCTCTGTGGGTGCGACGGTTCTCATCACTGAGACAGTACCGGATTATCCCGATCCCGGTATCTACTGGCAGATCATCGAGGACTTCGGGGTGACCATCTTCTACACCGCCCCAACGGCCATACGGATGTTCATGCGTGTCGGCGAGGAGTGGCCAAACAAATACAATCTCGATTCCCTGCGGATCATCGGTTCAGTAGGGGAGCCTCTCAACCCGGAGGCGTTTGAATGGTATTATAGGGTCATCGGCAAAGGACGTTGCCCAATCCTTGATACCTGGTGGCAGACGGAAACCGGGATGCATATGATCACAACAACCGTCGGTGAACCGATGAAACCGGGATTTGCGGGTCGAGCTATCCCTGGTGTGGTTGTGGATGTGGTCGATTCAAAGGGTAACTCGGTCCCTCCGGGCACGGGTGGCCTCTTGGTGATCAAAGAACCATGGCCCTCACAGATGCGGGCAGTCAAAAACAACGATGACCGCTACCGGGCTTACTGGGAAACGATAAACGGCTACTACACGGCAGGTGACCTTGCGGTCAAAGACGAAGACGGTTATATCATGATCTTGGGCCGGTCTGATGACATCATCATCGTCTCCGGTCATAATCTGGGAACCGCAGAGGTGGAAAGTGCGCTTGTCTCCCATAAGGCGGTGGCAGAGGCTGCTGTCATTGGTCTCCCTGATGCGCTGAAAGGCCAGAAGGTGAAGGCCTTTGTGATCCTTGTGAACGGCAACAAACCGACAGACAAGCTGAAGTCGGACTTGATCTACCATGTGCGGATGAGCATCGGCCCGATAGCAATGCCATCTGACATTGAATTTGTGGATTCACTCCCCAAGACCCGCAGTGGCAAGATCATGCGAAGGGTGCTGAAGGCACAGGAACTTGGGATAGACCTGGGAGATATCTCGACACTGGAGGAGTAACCTCCCCTCCCCTTCTGAGGTGAAAATACCATGAATGGCAAACCAATGAGCGAAGCTGTTGGTCCGGAGATACAAATAGCGGGCATGGATGCGACACGGGGACGGTGGGCACTGGTCGGCGTAGGGTTTCTCATCAATCTCTGTCTGGGCAGTATCTACTCATGGAGTGTCTTTGTAGGTCCTCTTGCAACGCATTACACTGCCCTCCTTGGGCGTGAGGTGACGGCATCGGAGGTTCTCCTCCCGTTATCGGTCTTTCTTGCATGTTTTGCCCTCACAATGCCGCTTGCGGGTAAATTCATCAATACCCGTGGCCCGCGTGCGGCGGTGGCCCTCGGTGGTCTTCTGACCGGTCTGGGCTGGCTTGCAGCCTCAGTAGCACCATCGGTATGGATGCTCTACCTCCTGTACGGTGTCGTGGGCGGCGTTGGGGTGGGTATCGCCTATGGAGTGCCGATCGCAGTCGCCTCGCGGTGGTTCCCGGACCGCTGTGGTCTTGGCGTAGGCGTGACGGTCGCAGGGTTCGGAATATCTGCCCTCGTCACGGCCACGGTCGCCGGATATCTGCTTGACATGGCCGGAGTGATGATGACCTTCCGCATCTTTGGCAT
>JAAYIO010000027.1 GCA_012523385.1 Methanomicrobiales archaeon | reverse complement strand
GAACAAGAGGGATTATCGGGACTGATGTTGCGATCTCTGTTCCCGCAATGAGCGATGCGGTGATAACAGCTGACACGACCCGTGAACCCTGTGCGGCCTGAAAGAGTGCTGCGATGACAAAGGGCACAAGGAGTGCCGGGAGAATGAGAGTAAGGGAGGGAAGAGCGGCCGCAATACCTCCTTCTGCGGCGACTACTGCTCCGAGTCCACCCGCACCGCAGAGATCAAAGATGATGATGCCTGCATGCTTCGTACCTGATTCCAGTGCAGGAACCCGAGATAGTGCCGGAGAGAGGAGAACGGCAGCAACAAGTCCTGCAAGCAGTGCAACATTGATGTTTGCAAGAATCGAAAGGGGCGGGATGAGGTGTCCGAGAACAAGGAATGCGACAGGCAGCATCACCGGAATCCACGCCTGTTTTCTCGTCCCCGGTGCCCTCTCTTCGTTTTCCTGACTATCGGTAGTGCATGCATGATGACGCCCCGCGAGGTATGCAATTATGATGAGTGCAACGAGTGAGAGAGGCAGGGCAACCTGCAGATAACTGCCTGCGACAAAATCAGTTTGTTGCAGGCGGCTTGTGATGGCATAGGTGACTGGGAGCGGGTAAAGAAAGACAAATGATATGACTGACCCGCAGGCCGCCGCGTAGTAGAGTGAGGTGGTGCATTTCAATTTTCTGCGAATTCCCTCAAGCACCGGCGTGAGGACGAGGAATGGGGTGATGCAGCACATCATCGGGATAGAGAGCAGATACCCGGCGATGGCGGCGGCAGACACCGGTCGCTTTGCCACCTGCCCGATGTCTTTTACAATGCGTTCTGCACCGCCGTCCCGTGCCAGAAACTTGGCGATGACAGACCCACAATAGATGGGAATCCCGAGAAGGGCAAAGAGAGCCCCTGCACCGGCAGTAAATATCGCTATTGCACTTCCGCCCATCCCGGTCAGAAAAGCAAAGAAAAACGCTCCTCCGGTGAGGGTGATAAACGGCGGGATGGAATGCCTAGCTGCGAGGAGTGCGATTATTCCGATCGTGAGGATGAGTGCGATTATTGCGTCCATGTTATGGTTCCTGAATCGTTCGTGTTCGTATTCGTTCCTCTGCGCAGGTGCAGTATTCTGGGTCTATCTCAAATCCGATGTAATGGACGCCAAGGGTGATGCAGGCAAGTGCCGTATTCCCGATGCCCATAAATGGGTCACAGACCACCGTATCGGAGGAATACCCATGCAGGCGGATGCACATCTCAGGGAGTTTCTCGGGAAAACTTGCGGGATGGGGTCGGGAGGTTCGGATGGTCTTATAAGGGATAAACCAGACATTCCCCCGGTCCCGCAAGTCCTCTGTTGCCTGTTTCCACCGACCAATATTTGTTTTGTCCTGATATTTCACTCCGATAGCAAGCTTATCCAGTTTTGTTTCACCGGCGGGGGTGAAATGAAAGATATGTTCGTGGCACTGACTGAGATATCGGTCTGAATTTACCGGCTGGTAATGCCCGACAGAGACGTCATCTCTGATGGCATCATAATTGCCCGCGTCTTGTTTTGCTATGGAGACTGACTTCACCCAGTGAATGACATTCTGGAGGACAAAATCTCTTCTGAACTCCTGAATGACATCAAAGGGCACCCATGGTTCACGGGGTTTTCCGCCGATATTTAAGAAAAAAGATCCGTCATCACTGAGAATGCGGCGGGCTTCATGGGCGACACGGTGCATCCAGCCCAGATATTCATCATAGGGCATGGTGTCATCATGGGTTGCATAGGGTTTGCCGATATTGTAGGGGGGCGATGTTACTATGACATCCACACTGCCCTTTTGCATCCGTTTCATGCCCTCGATGCAATCTGTCTGATAAATCCGGTCAATCTCAATGAATGACGGTGTTTTCATGCACACTCCCATATCGTCTGTATGGTATATTTCCCTTCATCGGATTTATGAAGCGTGATTTGTGGACGCCTTCCGGCAAAGAAAGGTGCAAGTATTTTCAGAGAGAAACATGTCTTTAGGTGAAATCATCTCAATAGAAGTGATCCGGAAACGATTGGCGGCACTGGAAGAGGAGCGGGCGCAACTTGCGGCATATCCGGTGGCAGAATACGCTACAATTGTCCGAGAAACCGGGTTTTTCTGTACCTGCTGTGGTCGTTGTTGTACAAAGGAAGCCAACGATCATGTCTTTTTGTTAGATGAGGATGTGCGCCGCATCAGACAGGATTACCCTGAAGTGTTGGTGCCCGCCCCCTATTTTGAGGCGTGTGACCAGAATGGGCGGTTCTTTGTGTCAGGGTATGCACTCAAGACAACGGACGGTAACGTATGCACGTTTCTGAACGAATCTGGTCGGTGCCGTATCTATGCAGACCGCCCCCTGATATGCCGGGTATATCCGTATATGCTCCATCAGGAGCCGGATAAATCAAGAAAAATGCATTGGTGCCATCTTTCCGGCCTCAATACGCATGGAGAGTATAATGTTGCCATGACGGATGAAGACGCATTAGCTGTTGCAGAAGAGACAATCCGTTACGAAAAAGAGTATCTGGATCAGCAGATTGCCTTCATCCATACCCTCATTTCCCTTTTTGAAGAAGAAGGGCTGAGGTATGTGCGCCGAACCTATGATCTCGCGATGCGGGGATTCTCTCAGGGTGAACCGTTGCCGGTACTGGTATTCTGCGATGGGCGGTTTGAAGAAGCCGTTGTTTCCCGGGATATGTATTAACCCGCGTGCGAGGGTCAATATGCATCCTTTTTTTGTCTGTAGCCCAGATATATCTCTCTATGGGAAAACGATCGCTTCGGAGTAAGCTTTTCATCTTTGTACTGCTTGTTGCAGCTATCTTTGGTGCACTGACGTACAGTGATGAGATCCTGCAGTTTGTACCGCCCATACATTCCGGGACGGATGAAGGTGGGCTTGTTGTTGGAGCATTCAATGTGCAGGTATTCGGCACGTCAAAAGCCGCCCGGGCAGATGTGATGGATGTGCTCGGAAAGACGATCCGGTCGTATGATCTCATTGCCATTCAGGAGGTTCGTGACCAATCCGGAACAGCCCTGCCCGCCCTTCTTGCAGAGGTAAACCGCGATGGTTCGCGCTATGCCTATGTGGAATCCGAGCGGTTGGGGCGTACGGTGTCAAAAGAGCAGTATGCCTATTTCTATAATACTAATACGGTGAAACTGCTGGGTGAACCGCAGACCTATCCGGAACCACAGGGTACTGACCCGTTCCACCGTGAGCCGTTTATCGTCTGGTTTAGAGGCATACACGACCCGGTCAGTGCGGTATGTGCAGTTATTCATACCGACCCTGATGAGGCGACTGAAGAGATTCATGCCCTCGGCGATGTTGTGGAATGGATTTATATGGCCTATCCGTCAGAACCGAATGTGATTGTGATGGGAGACTTCAATGCTGATGGCCGGTATTTCAAAGAGGAATCGTATACTCCGCTCCGTGCATCGGGGTATCACTGGCTGATAGAAAATGACGTGGACACGACAACCGGAGATACTGTGTACACCTATGACCGGATTGTCATCACTAATCCCTTAAAGACAAATATACCGGACATTCGGGTATATTCCGGTATGACGAACGGTTTAATGCGGGCCCCCCGCTTCTGACAGCTGTGTCAGACCATTATCCGGTATATGCGGTCTTTACGACAGGCGATACAGCCTCTACGGCTATGACTGCTTCGCCCACTATGACGACTGGCACCCCATTTGCCACCCCCACGGTGACCATTACCTCTCCGACTGCTGTGCAG
>JAAYIO010000268.1 GCA_012523385.1 Methanomicrobiales archaeon | reverse complement strand
CAGCTCAATCCTACGAATTTTATTATAGTATATCAGCATGAGCATGATAACGCAAGATTAAAACCAGCGAAAGCATGAATAAGTCGAAATTTCCCTTGATTTGAGCTTAATAGTGTATTATAATTAATTGGAGTTAATTGGGGGGGTGTCGGTATGATTTTTATTAGCGGTGTTCACGGAGTTGGAAAATCCTATTTTTGCAACAAGGTTATGGAGGAACTCGGCATTAATACCTTTTCTGCGAGTAAGTTAATCTCCGAACATAAGCATGCTGAATTCTCTCGCGACAAGCTGATTCCCGACATCGACCATAACCAGCAATACCTATTGATGGCAATTCGAGACTTAAACGCTGTAGGCTCAGATTATCTCCTTGACGGGCACTTTTGCTTACTGAATCCTGATGGGCATGTAACACGCATTCCAAAAGATACCTTTATAGCACTTAACCCAGATGCAATTGTACTATTAACTGAAAAGCCTAAGACCATCGCTGAACGGAGAAGACAACGCGATGGCGTCAACCATAACACCAACAGTATACATCAATTTCAAGAAGAAGAAGCCATCTACGCGAATGAGGTTGCCGAAACGCTCGGTATTCCATTGAAGGTTTCTGTCGGAGCAGATGATTTAGAAAACACACTCGACTTTGTGCGAGAAACGATGAGGAGGGTCAATGATGGCTGGTAAATTCTTACTCAAAAAGTTTTCTGAAATTGATTTAAGCGATCCTTTTTTTGATTCTCTTAAAGAGGATTATCCTGCCGATGCAAACAATATCGGTTTTGAGAGATGGTTTGCAAAAAAAGCAGACGCAGGTTCTACTGCTCTCGTTTTTGATGACGATATTGGTTTGGGTGCATTTGTCTGCCTGAAAGAAGAATATGAAGCGATTGAACTAACAGAAGGTTCTCTTCCGGCATTTCCACGCTTAAAAATTAGCACCTTACGTCTTGCAGAACGATACCGTGGCCAACGCCTCGGTGAAGGTGCTATAGGTCTTGCCTTGTGGAAGTGGCAAAAGTCCAAAACCCAGGATATTTATGTAACTGTGTTTGACAAACACGAATTGCTTATTGAGCAATTGACTCGTTTTGGCTTCCAGCTGGCCGGTCATAATCGTAATGGTGAGTGTGTGTACATAAAAAGTCGCCTTGGAGTAGATTATAGCGATCCGTATAAAAGTTTCCCGTTCATAAACCCGGCTTTCCACAAAGCTGGATATCTTATTGTTAACGATGTATACCATGATACCTTATTCCCGTACTCAGAATTGAGTAGAACTTTGCAGGAAAGCGTTGCTCTGTCAGTCGCGAATGGTCTATGTAAGATATATGTGGGCTCCCAATATTCGCGACCCCATTATCAAATCGGTGAACCAATACTCATTTATAGACGACATACTAAGCAAGACGCACATAAACCAAGATATAAATCTTGTCTGACTTCATATTGTATTGTCAATGATGTAATTATGGTCAAAACGAATAATCGTTGCCACATATCATTTGAAGAACTAAAGGCACGTATTGGGAATAAGTCTGTATTCGACGAACGAGAAATGAGAACCAAATATGATTACGACAAGAACCTTGTTGTTATCGAAATGCTATACTATGATTATTTTGGTGCTGGAAACAATGTTAATATGGACTGGCTTGATAAAAATGGATTTTGGTCAGGTGCCAATGAATACCCTGCTAATATTCAATTAAATCCAGAACAATTCAGAGTGATACTCAGGGAGGGCAATGTCGATGTGTCAAATGTTATTATCAATTAATCCCGAACATGTTGAAAATATTTTTAACGGAAAAAAACTATACGAGTTCAGGAAAGTTCGCTGTAGAGATACGGTAGACAGAATAATTATCTATGCTACTGCCCCACAAAAAATGGTTGTAGGCGAAGCTGAGATCGAGGAAGTTATCGAAGATGAAATTAATGTAGTTTGGCAACAAACTAAAGATTTTGCCGGTATTACATATGCTTTTTTTCGCTCCTACTACAAAGGAAAGAAAAAAGCGGTTGCCTATAGACTGCGAAATGTAGAAGCATATGAACAACCTAAAAAGCTGTCTGAATATGGAATAGTGTATCCTCCACAATCTTTTATATATTTAGAATCCGCTACTATATAACGGAAAGCTTATCTTCTATTTGAAACCAAAAAATCACGCTGAGAAATTTGCGTGATTTTTATTTTTGGGCATTGACAAGTTCATTTTTCTATGCTACACTTATACGCAGATAAGCGAATTAGCTTTATAGCAGATAAGCTTAACACGAAAGGAGGACAACTAACAATGGCTGGTGAATTTGGAAAATTTATAGATGAAAAGCGTAGAGGACGCGCTGCAGGCGGTGGCGATATAATGTTGAAAGACATAGCAAAAGCAATGGGAATGACAGCTACCTATCTTTCAGACATTATTAAAGGAAGGCGCAATCCACCCGATATGAACTCCCTTGGGAAAATTGCTGCAGTTCTTCAACTTTCAACTGATGAGAAGGAAATCATGTTTGATCTTGCAGGACGAGAACGCAACGAAGCAGCACCTGACCTTCCAAACTATATTATGAATGAGGACATCCCCCATGTCAGGACGGCACTCCGCAGAGCAAACGACAAAAATTTAGGTGACGACTTTTGGAAGAAGGTTGTTGAGAAGATCGACGGAGAGGAGTAAACCTATGTCTGCAAACATATTAGATAATTATGTACCCCGTATCAGTAAGGTCGAGTTTGATAATGAAGCGACTTCCTTCCTAAATGAATATTGCCCGGAAGCTTTAAAGTCGCCCATGGCCGTCCCAATTAAGGAAATCGCTAAGGACAAATTGGGGTTAACTGTCATTGAGCGAAGACTGACAGAAGATTTCAGTGTGCTTGGACAAATGTGCTTTACTGGCGGACTTGCAGAAATATATGACCGGGACAATGATGAATACCAAGAGATTAAGGTCCGTTCTGGGACGATGATAATTGACCCAGACACACTTATTAGGAGAAACCTTGGAAGTATGCGTAACACCATCTCTCACGAATGCTTTCATTGGGTTAAGCATCGTAACTACCATATTATGCAAGGTGTAATTGACGGTAGGACAGCTGTTGCTTTTCGATGTCCTTCCGATGTGAAAAATGAGATATTCAAGGAAACATGGACAGATGAGGATTGGATGGAGTGGCAGGCCAGCGGTATTGCACCACGAATTCTCATGCCTAAGCAGACCGTTGGTATTGCCTTTGAGCGCTTCAAACTGGAGAGCAGGAATAACCCGTTCATCGCTGCAAACCTCATGCCACCAACCTATTGGATTATTGAACAGATGGCGGCCTTATATCAAGTTTCAAAGCAGTCAGCAGAAATCAGGCTTAAGGAATTGGGGCATCTTCCCGTATGAAGAGGATGCTCTTACACCCTTTAACTGAATATTTTTTTACTATAATACTTCGCTAAAAAGCGGATAAGCGATTTTGCGGATAATATGAAGGAGGACAACTTATGTCAAAAAAAATGAAATGTTTGAAGTGTGGACGTAGAGCATTTGACATCTCTGAACTGCCGAAAGAAAAAATCTTTGTAGAACTCAAATGTCCCCAATGCAAAGAATTTGTTAAAATCCCATGCGACGTAACATCATTGATGGACGCATCAATGAGCTTAATTATGAAGGGAGGTGAACCGTATGGCAAAGAGGAACAACAAGCAGACATCAAAATTTGTGGCAACAAAAGCGTCGTCCATATTAAGGAATGGAAGAACCGGCGCTAAGACTAAATCCGTAGCAGGAAGTGCGTTAGCGCAGACTAAGCCATCGCCGAAAAAGAAGTAGATAAAAGTTAATAAAACATACCGAGCAACGGAGCCGAGTGCGAGCTACCAAATGGCCGGATGATTTACGAAACGCAAATTCGTAATCATCCGGCCATTTGTGTTTTGTAAGCATTCGGCTCTTCATATATCTCTCGCTTGGCTCCTTGCATATTCGAAAGGAGTCAACCATGAGCCAAAACAACACTTTCAGAACCACCCCCATTCCGCATCGCACGAAATTT
>JAAYIO010000267.1 GCA_012523385.1 Methanomicrobiales archaeon | reverse complement strand
CTGAAAACAGCGCTGGCCCTTTCCCGCGAGCATGGTACCTCAAGCCCGCTCGTGGAACGATGTATCACAAAGGCCGTGCATGTCGGCATCGAGGTACGCAAGCGGACGAATATCAATAAGGGAGCAGTCTCCATCGGCTCTGCTGCGGTTGAACTGGCAGAGAACCTCTTAGGGAGTCTCTCTGGTCGCCATATTCTGGTGGTCGGAGGCGGTGAGATGGGCACGCTTGTCACTCAGGCGCTTGCGGAAAAAGATTTGACCGCTATTTATGTCACCAACCGAACCTTTGCCCGTGCAGAGGAACTCGCAGATCTGGTAGGCGGAAAGGCGGTTCGTCTGGATGAACTCCCCCGGTATGCTGCTCTTGCCGATGTTATCATCTCCTGCACCGCAGCGCCTCACGCCATCATCCGCTACGATATGGCTTGTGATGCAATGCGGGGCCGTATATGGCCGTTAGATGAAGAAAAAAAACCGCTGGTAATCATTGACATCGCACAACCGCGGGATGTAGAGGACTCAGTGGGTGAGATTGATGGTGTCTATCTCTTTACTATCGATGATCTCCGCATTGTCAGTGAAAAGAATATGAATAACCGCAGAGAGGAGGCTGAGGAAGCGCATGCATTTCTGGATGCTGAACAGATACAGTTTGTCTCGCTCCTCAACCGGGCCGGTGCGGATGATATCCTTGCCCATCTTCATTCATGGGCAGAGATGATTCGGTGCCGTGAACGCGACAAAGCAGCTGCACGCCTGCGGTCATCGGGTGCATCGGCTGAAGAGATACTTGATGACCTGTCACGGGTGCTTGTAAAGAAGCTTCTCAATGATGTCACCTTCTCCGTGAGACGGTGCGCAGAGATTGGTGAAATCGAATCTGCACAGGCCCTGGTGCACGCAGTAACTTCAGGAGATGACGAATGTTTCCGGAAAGACGATTGAGAAGACTGAGAAAACGGAATATACAGCCTCTGTTTCAGGAGACTGTACTGAGAATTGATGACATGGTGGCCCCGCTCTTTTTTGATGAGTCCGCCACCGTGCCTGTTGAGATTGCCTCCATGCCGGGGCAGTACCGCTACCCCTTGGGGATGGCGGGAGGGATTGCACAATTGGTTGCGAAAACTGGTGTCCGTGCCGTGATCCTCTTTGGCATCCCTGCACGAAAGGATGCCGGGGGAACAGAGGCGTATAATCCTGAGGGGATCATTCAGCAGGCGGTGCGGGCTATAAAGGCGGCCGTGCCTGACCTTGTTGTCATCACCGATGTCTGTGCCTGTGAATATACGGACCACGGGCACTGCGGGATTGTTGGGAAGACTCCCTGTGGGCCTGATCTTTTAAACGATCCGTCCCTTGAGCTGATGGCACTGATAGCGGTGTCTCACGCAGAAGCGGGTGCTGATATTGTTGCTCCGTCCTGCATGCTTGACGGCATGGTGATGGCCATTCGTGAAGAACTTGACTGTGAAGGCTTTGAGGATACGGCCATTATGTCGTACTCCAGCAAATTTGCAAGTGCTCTGTATGGGCCGTTCCGTGATGCGGCAGACTCCGGTTTTACCTTTGGAGATCGGACGACTTATCAGATGAGTCCTGCAAATCCGCGTGAAGCGTTTCTTGAGTCTGAGATGGATCTAAAAGAGGGTGCAGATATTTTGATGGTGAAACCCGCCGGGATGTATCTTGACATTCTGCAGTCGGTGGCATCTCTCGGTCTGCCGGTTGCCGCTTATCAGGTGAGCGGTGAGTATTCGATGATAAAGGCCGCCGCAGCTAACGGCTGGATCGATGAGAAGGCGGTTGCACTTGAGAGTCTCATTGCAATAAAACGGGCAGGTGCAGATCTTATTATTACCTACTTTGCATTGGATGCAGCGGGGTGGCTGAAATGAGGAGTGAAAAACTCTTTACTGAGGCAAAAAACCTGATGCCCGGTGGTGTATCGAGTCCGGTACGTGCCATTAAACCGTATCCGTTCTATACCCGCAGTGCCGCTGGTTCACGGCTCATGACTGAGGATGGCGAGTGTCTGATCGACTGTTGTCTTGGTTACGGACCTCTGATTCTCGGTCATGCGCACCCTACGGTCCGTGAAGCAATATGTGCCTGCACAGAAGATGGGTGGCTCTATGGAACTCCGGCGGAAAAGGAACTGACGCTCGCCCGGATGCTCATCGCTGATCATCCGTCAGTTGATATGGTGCGGTTTGTCTCCAGTGGTTCAGAGGCGACGATGGCCGCCATTCGTCTTGCCCGTGGATTTACGGGACGAGAGGATTTCATTAAGATTGAGGGTGGGTTCCACGGCGCCCATGATGGTGTGTTGATCAAGGCGGGTTCGGGTGCGACCACGATGGGTGTACCGGACTCTGCGGGAGTTATTCCCGACGTGGTGCGCCACACATTGCAGGTGCCCTATAATGACCTTGAAGCATTGTCTGGCATATTGGAAAATAATGATAATGTGGCGGCATTTATCCTTGAACCGGTGCTGGGCAATGTCGGCCCGATTCTCCCGGATGACGGGTATCTTGCCGAGGTGCGAAAGATTACCGAGGAGCATGATGTACTCCTTATTTTTGATGAGGTCATCACCGGATACCGTCTGGGCATCGGCGGTGCGCAGGTGAAGTATGGGGTCACTCCAGATCTTACGACCTTTGGGAAAATAATCGGCGGGGGTCTTCCCATTGGTTGTTTCTCTGGTCGGCGGGATATTATGCAACTGACGGCACCAGCAGGCCCGGTCTATCAGGCGGGAACCTTCTCCGGCAATCCGCTCTCGCTTTCCGCAGGGATTGCGTGTCTGAAGTATCTGCATGATAACCGAGGTCTCTATTCCAAACTCGAAAAGAATGCACAAATTATCGGAGAGTCTATACCATGGGCACGAAAGGGTGGGTTTGTGAACCTCGGTTCGATGTTTAAACTCTTCTTCCGGAATGCACCGCCCCGAAATTATTTGGAGGCAAAAGAGAGTGACACGCAGGCATTCTCTCTCTTCTGGAATAAGATGATGAAGAAAGGTATATTCCTGCCGCCGTCACAGTTTGAGACCAATTTCCTTTCTGTTGCGCACACCGATGATGATGTGGCAACGATTGCCGGGGCATATTCCTCATGTCTCTAACCGTAGGGACTCGGGGGTCACGCCTCGCGATGGCGCAGACCGAACGTGTTTGTGGACAGCTTCGGGACTTAGGTATAGATACGTCAGTCTGTGAGATTGCAACCATAGGTGATGAACGGACAGAGGTGCCGCTGCATGAGTGCGGCGGACAGGGTATCTTTGTCCGGGCGCTGGATGATGCGATTCTCTCAGGCAAGATTGACTTTGCTGTCCACAGCATGAAGGATATTCCGGCTTTTCGGCCGGAGGGTCTCAACATGGTGGCAATTCTCAAAC
The DNA here is from genome assembly GCA_012523385.1 of Methanomicrobiales archaeon. Lineage (GTDB taxonomy): Archaea > Halobacteriota > Methanomicrobia > Methanomicrobiales > Methanomicrobiaceae > Methanogenium. The sequence goes on along the minus strand of JAAYIO010000267.1, from coordinate 903 downwards.
GTGATTCACCCGCGGATTTCCTTGTCCACGAGTGTGACATTGAGGATATTCGTGTGGTGGGGACGTCATCGACCCGCAGGCGTGCACAACTCATGAGGAGCAGTCTGGATGTTGAAATTCGTGAACTCCGCGGGAACGTGGACACCCGTCTGCGGAAACTGCATGAGGGTCAGTATGATGCGATTGTACTTGCAGAGGCGGGGATGCAGCGCCTGAATATGGATCTTCCCGGAACACGGCTTTTACCGCAGTGGTTTGTGCCTGCACCCAATCAGGGGACAATCGCGGTGGTCTGCCGTGATGACCCGGAGTTAATTGAGATGCTCAGTGCACTTGACCACCCACAGACACGGCTTGATACTGAGGTTGAACGGGCGGTGATGGAGGAGATCGGCGGCGGATGTTTCACGCCGCAGGGTGTCTTCTGCGAATCGGGGTTTCTGATTGCTGAAGTGCTCGCACTTGACGGAAGCCGCTATGAACGGGTTGAGGATAACGGGGATTCGGTGGAGGAAGGCCGACTTGCCGGCAAAAAACTTAGGAATATCAGCTGGGATCTGATTGAAGAGGCTCGGCAGACGCTGGGATTATCATGTACAGACCAATCACGAGGGGAACAATGACGAACGGAACAGTATATCTTATCGGTTCAGGCCCCGGCGGGCTGGGTATGATGGCCATTCGGGCACGTGAAGTGCTTGACACAGCAGATGTGATTCTTTATGATCAGCTTCCCGGTGCTGAGGTCATTGCCTCTCTGCCAAAGACAGCTGAGTGTATTGATGTCGGAAAATACGGCTCAGACCATACGATGACACAGGATGAAATTGAGGCCCTGATGGTTGCGTATGCAAAAAAGGGCCTCCGTGTCGTTCGCCTGAAAGGAGGGGACTCATTTCTCTT
>JAAYIO010000266.1 GCA_012523385.1 Methanomicrobiales archaeon | reverse complement strand
TTCGGTGAGCCCCGTGCAACACCTTTTTGATTCTACGCGTATGACTCTTGACGCCGTTTTATTAACATTTTATGGCCCAATCGTTTACACGTCAGTCAACGTGTAGATGATTGTACCAGAAAAACGATATATCTCAATTCCAAATTCTCCATGATACCATGAAAACGTTGAGAATTATCACCATGACACTGATAATTGCGGCATTGGCTATATCAGCAGCCGCTGCCGAGGAGACATAGAATAGAATAATGGGTACATTGTAACCCCTGCAGGTGATACGGGTAAATTGGGAGGAATATTGCCCCTCAGCACATATTTCACAATAACTCAGGGCGAGACTGACCAGTTTTCAAAATATGTGTCATCTGGAACAGACAACCTGAATGTTGATCTAAATTGGGGATATAGGCAAAATTCACTTTCGCTCACCATTATCGCACCGGATGCGACACTCGGCCCATATTATGATGCCGATGACGGCGTAAAAGATGGACGAATTCGTCTCTCCATTACCAAGTCAGGAGGCATAGCTCCGGGAACATGGAATTCCTGGATATATGGACAGCATGTGCAGGGAGTTGAGGATTATACTTTTATCTGGTCATAAAAATAACCACAACCGTAATCGTCCATAACGATGAGATGTCAGTAATGGCAGGAAAACGGCCACTCACCCTCACAATTATTTTTATCATCCTTTCCATGTACCTCATCGGTTCAGCAACCGCAGCACCCGGAGGGTATATTGTCAAACCGGCCTTAGATACAGACCCGGATAGAGAGACACATGATTTCACCCCCATCACGTTCTGGGAGCTAACCCCCCGCGCAATGCTCATCGGTATTGCACTCTGTATCTCCCCCGCTCTGATATTCCCGATTGAACTTCTGCTTGCCTTAAAAATATGGATTTATCTGGGTTGTCGGCGGATTGCGAAAAAGAATGTTCTTGACAACACGATTCGTTCCAAAATGTTTGATGAGATCTGCAATAACCCGGGGATTACCTTTTCTGCTCTTGCACGTGAGTTCACCATCGGAAAGGGAACCAAACAATATCACCTCAAAATGTTACAGAGAGAACAGAAGATTATCTCGGTTAATAAAAACGGAAATATCTCGTATTTTGAAAATAATGCCAGATATGAGGAATTCCAACAGACCATCCTGATGGAACTCAGGAGTGATACCGTGCGCCAAATCTTTGAAATCCTGACTCTTCATTCCAACGCATCACGTAAAGAAGTCGCCGAATACCTCGGCATATCCGGTTCTGCTGTCACCTGGCAGATAAAACGGCTCTGTGCTGACGGCACTGTTTCCGCCACAAAATACGGGAAGTACGTACGCTATCTGCTCAACCCGGAAGCAAAGAAAATCCTTCGGGACTATCAGCCGGACCGCCCCGTTGCTGATGCAACCCGTCAGGCAGATAAGGAATCGTCCGAGGTTCGGTCTGCAGTCTTTGTTACGTCCGGGAAACCCGTTTCACCAGATTACGTAATGCCAAACCACTCCACCCAAAAAACCCAAAAAAAACAATCCAAACAAATATCACCCCACTCCCAACAACACTAATCTAATATGCCCCGCACACAGCTCATTCAGGAATACAAGGAATCCCCCATTGGCCCTCTGCGATCACTCGTCGCATTTGCCGCTATCCTCGTAGCTCTCTACGCAATCACATTATTTGCCGATGTCGTCTCCATCATCCTGCTCGGGCTCGTGATGGCGCTCTTCGCGGCCCCCCTGCTCTTCTCGCTACAGAAAAGAAAAGTGCCCGTCTGGGCAGGCACCGGTATCATCACCGCCCTCTACATGTTGGTTGGTGTCGTCCTCTTTGTTCTCACGATCATTTCGCTTGCGGTATTTGTCGGAGAACTGCCCAAGTACCAGGAGCAACTCAACACCAACCTTGCAGGGCTTGATTCGCTCCTTGGAACATACGGATTTTCCATATATGACATCCTCGGATCAGGCACCTTCAGCCTGCAAAATCTGATCAAACCCGCAATGTCAATCGCAGGCAATGTGTCAGGAGTAATCGTCAACGGATTCTTTGTCCTCATTGTCACTGCCTTTATCCTCTTTGAACTGCCGACCCTGCAGGCAAAACTCAACCGTTCATTCGGTTCTAAAAGCACCCTCAGCAAAAACCTCCCTACGCTTATCAAAAACACCTATGATGTCATCGTCGTGCGGACAAAGACCAATATTCTGCTCGGTGGATCCATCGGGGCATTCATGTACATCGTCGGCGTGGACCTCGCCATTCTCTGGGGAGTCCTTACCATCGTCCTCAGCTATATTCCCTATATCGGCCTCTTCATCGCCTGTGTACCGGCAGTCATCCTTGCTTGGCTTGAATTCGGATGGGGCGGCGTCATCATCGTCCTTGCAGGAATAGCCATCATCAACTTCGTCATTGAAAACGTCGTCTTTGCAAAGATTGCATCAAACGACATGCGGCTCACGCCTCTTACCGTCGTCATCGCCCTCTTAGTCAGTACAGCAGTTCTGGGCATCGTCGGCATGTTCCTCGCCATTCCTTTGGCCGTCATCATGCGAACGCTCCTTGATGGAGACGACCGCCCCCGCTGGATTGCCTATTTAATGAGCGATGAGACAGAGGACAGCAGTACCTAAACAACACTCCCTAAAATAATAGGGAAATCCCCTAATCAACGAGAAAGAGCTGGATTCGTTTGCATCCTCCAGCTCTCCTGCGGGACAGAAAGGGAAAAGACCGCTCCGGTTCCTTCCGTCCCGGTCTCCTGTATCGTTATGCCTGTTACCGAGAGGATCTCACGCGAGAGATAGAGCCCATAGCGGGTTACTACCCCTATGCCCCGTGAAAAAATCGTTTTCTTGCGGTTCTCTGCAATGCCAACACCGTCATCCGCAATAGTGATGACGACAGTGCCATCCGGGGATGTACTACAGGACACCGTAATAGAGGTCACCTTACCGCCGTGCTGTAGTGCATTTGTAAAGAGTTCAGTCATCACCCGCTCCAGCTTCGGGTCGGCATAGACGGCAATCGTGCGGCAGGTGCAGGTCACCGTGAGTGCAGAAAATGCGGGCATCGCTGCCACCCGGTCAGTCAGTTCCCCGACATCCTGCCACAGAGGAGGCTCGGAACCAAGATCCTCATAATCGCGGGTGAACCCTATCTGCCGTTCAATGGCAAGCGCTGCGTCATTGATCTTTGAGAGTTGCTTCCACGTATCAGACTCGGAGGAGACTTCGCCCGTCATCTCCATGATATCATAGAGCATCCGGATAACCGTCACCTGATTTAAGATATCTTGACAGGTCACCGATGAGAGCATCGCAATCTTTCTCTGCGCCTGGCGAATCGCCTCATCCTTCTTGACTTTATCCGTGATATTCTGGTGCACCCCCACCACCATGAGCTCAGGTTCCTTTTCAGGGCTCCAGAACACCTGCCAGTGCGACCGAATCCAGACCCAATGACCATCCTTATGGCGCAGACGCACCTCACCGGAGCCGGACGGATTTTTGCCTTTACTCCAGCCGGAGAAGAGGCTAATGGACTCCTCCCGATCATCAGGATGGAGAAGTTCAAAGTACTTCTCTGCGGTGAAGGGCAACAGTTCGTCCGGCTGATACCCAATCACCTTTGCCCAGCGGTCTTCTACAACCATCACACCGGTACGGAGATTCAGGTCCCATGCCCCAAGTTCCGCACAGCGGAGTGCGAGATTGAGCCGCTCCGCATCGCGCCGTGTTGTACGGGTGGAGATCTGTTTTTCGAACTGAGGGGTGAGGTAAAGGTAATACCATTCCTTTCCATCCCGCGTTGCACGAATGATCATGACATCAAATGAGGATTCACCACTCATGCGGCTGGTAGGAAGAGCAGAAAAGGTGAATGTTCCGGTCTTTTGGGTATGGAAAGAGAGATTATCCCAACTCCCCGTCCGGAGAGAAAAGAGAACTGAGAACAGCGGCTTGTACAGCAACTCATCCAAAGATTCATGGGCGAGAATCCCGGCTGCCGCTCTGTTGGCCCAGACAATGACGCCGGCCACATCTGCAATAAGCATACCATGCGGTGCATCCTCACAAAATCCACGGCAGCCATCAGAAATCGGCACATCTTCTCGTGCAGACATACATAATCACCTTTTGTTAGAGCAGGCAGTCACGCAGTCTCCCAAAATAAGATATCAGGACTGCCTGCGTACACATTGAACATAACGATGCTCGCAGACTAAATATGTTTCTTCATGCTGTCACAGCCCCACGGCAGTTCCCACACCCTTAAGTCCCCCTGATTAAAGAGATAATGAGTTATAACTGGGAGAAACAGCGATGCCCGGAAATTACTGGCAGACAATCAAAAACCATCTTCCCGATTACTTCCGGTTTCTCGGACCCGGCCTTCTTTTAGCAGTCGCCGCCGCAGGTGAGAGCGGTATTGCAGAAGCAGTAGAGATAGGTGCACATTTCGGCTACGCGCTCCTCTGGGTCATTGCTATCACGCTGATCTACAAATTCGCATTCGTAAACGGTATCGCCCGGTACACGATGATCACCGGAAAAACCATCTTCGAGGGGCTTACCACCATTCCCGGGCCAAAGAACTGGGGCGGGATTCTTGTGATGGTGATCTATCTCCTCGAGATGTTCGCCTTTGGGGGCATGCTGATTTTAGGCGCCATATTCATGGATTATCTGGTGCCGGGCATTGACTCGATTGGGATGCTCGTATTCATCTCTCTTTCCGTCATCCTCATTCTGCTCTGGAAAGAGTCTTACGAGCGTCTGGAACACATCATCGTCTTGATTGCTCTCTTGCTCTTTCTCGGTATCGCTTTCTCTCTCACACAGTTCCCCATCTCGTTCACCGCAATGCTTCCGGGATTAATGCCGGAGATCCCGCCCGGCTCCCTCCTTTCGGTCATGGCCCTCATGGGGGCAGTCGGTTCATCCTTAAACCTCCTCTTATACTCCATATGGCTCAAAGAACGGACCGGTGATGAAAAGGGGCCGGCATTCTACAGAAAGGCCATTTTAGGAGTCAATATTGACCTCATCATCGCCTTCGTCTTTGTCGGCATCATTGCCGTTCTCTTCATGTCTCTTGGCGTCACCGGTTTTTCTATCTCGTATCTGGCCCATGGCGAGACCTTCAGCATCGATGCACTCTTTTCGCAGGTGCTCTATGTCATCGGCTCCATCCCGTACGGCCCCCCGGTCTTTCTTGCCATCGGGTATCTCATCATGTTCGGTGCGGTGCTGACCGGGATGGCCGGACGGGCACGGGCCATCTCAGGAATTCTGCACAGCGGATATGCCATCAAATCAAATGAAAAAACCACCTACCGCTTTATTCTCCTTGTCTTCACGGCCATCATCGTGAGTGCGGTTATCATCGGAAAACCCATGGCGCTGGTCCACGGGGTCGCCGCCATTGCATCCGTCTTCTTTGCCGTGATGGGGTTCATCATCATCTGGCTCAATATGGAGATAAAAGATCCCGAGCGACCAAACCGTGTCTGGACTGCGGTCATGACCGTAGGGAGTCTCATCCTTCTTTTAATGGCACTCTTTATGGA
>JAAYIO010000265.1 GCA_012523385.1 Methanomicrobiales archaeon | reverse complement strand
TCCCTCTCTTATACAAATATGGATTTGAGGGTCCGGTATACAGCACACCGGCAACACGTGACCTTTCTGCGATGCTTCAGCTGGATTATATCGATGTGGTGAATAAAGACGGTGGTGTCGCTCCCTATTCCTCCAAAGAAGTGCAGGAATACCTGAAACATGCCATTACCTTAAATTACGGTTCGGTCACGGATATTGCCCCCGATGTAAAACTGACCTACCATAATGCAGGCCATATTCTGGGGTCTGCCATCGCTCATTTCCATTTGGGAGACGGGCTCCATAATATCGCTTTCACGGGCGATTTCAACTACGGTACGACCCGTCTCTTCGGCCCTGCCACCGTGCAGTTCCCCCGTCTGGAGACGCTCTTCATGGAGAGCACCTATGGTGGCGCAAATGACATACAGCCCTCCACAAAAGAGGCAGAAGAGAAACTCTACGAGATTGTCAATACTGTCATTAACCGCGGAGGAAAAATCATCATTCCGGCATTTGCCGTAGGGCGTTCGCAGGAAGTGATGCTGACCCTTGAAGAAGCCATTCGGATGGAGAAGATCCCCAAGGTCAAGGTCTATCTGGACGGTATGATCAAAGAGGCAACGGCTATTCACACGACCTATCCGGAATACCTGAACCCGGACCTCAGAACCCAGATATTCAAGGAAGGAATGAATCCATTCCTCGCGGAATGCTTTGAGCAGGTCGATTCATCAGTTCTCCGTCAGAAGGTGATTGACGGCGAGCCCTGTATTATTATTACCACAAGCGGTATGCTCTCCGGCGGACCGGTGATGGAGTATCTGCGCACGCTTGCACCGGAGGAGAAGAATTGTCTGGTCTTTGTCGGGTATCAGGCAGACGGGACTCTCGGGCGACGGATTCAGAAGGGATGGAAAGAGATACACATCGGACGCCGCGAGACGATTATCATGAACTGTGAGATTCAGACCGTTGACGGATTCTCCGGTCACTCTGACAGAAACCAGCTGATGCGGTATGTGAAACACCTTCAGCCCCGGCCGGAACGTATCTTCACGATTCACGGCGATGAAAAGAGTACCATCGACCTCGCTTCCTCTATTTACAAGAATTATCGTATCCAGACCGTTTCACCGATGAACCTTGAAACGTACCGTCTGGTATAACGAGAACCTCTTATATTTTTAATACCGATTATTTACTCAATGAGACAACGCCTGTCATTGATCATCGGGAGTTTCATTGTGATGGCACTCTCCAATGCGATTGTGCCTGTCCTTCCGGAATATGCCAGTGGGATGCCCGCTCTTCAGGGGATTATTTTTTCGGCGTATTTTTTTGGCGCCTTTGTCATGGTCATCCCTGCAGGCGTGCTCGGCGACCGCTACGGGCGTACACCTTTTATCACGGCAGGACTTGTGCTTACGCTCCTCGCGGGGATTGTTATTCTGATGGCCTTAAACCCGTATGTAATCATATTCGCACGGATTGTCGAGGGTATTGGTGCAGGGCTCTTTATGTCCTGTGCACTTTCATGGGTGAATACACAGAAGGATCATTCACGTCTCTCGGGTCTGTTCTTCGCAGGCATGAACGCGGGGCTTATCGCGGGATTGATGGGCACAGGCATCCTGAATACATATTTTGGACAGAACAGCGGGGTGCTGCTCTTTACTGCATTAACGGCATTACCTCTGCTGCTCTCATTTTTTATCCGTGATACGGCCGCTGTGCTCATCAGCGTTCTTCCCCCGGTGCATACCGTCGCATGGAGAAACAAGTGGCTCTATTTTTCCTCGTTTATCCTTCTTGGAATCTCGGGTGTTCTTGTTTCTTTATATCCGGAATTTACTGATGAGAGTCCGTTTTTTCTGGGCATTGTGTTTGCTGCCATGAATGGCGGAACGATTTTTGCATCCCTGATTGCACCCCGTATATCGATAGAGCCAATTCGGATGATACGTCTGGCATCCGTACTGGTGGGTATTGCGGTGCTTTTGTCATTTGTTGCACCAGCGTATGGAGGGATATGGGGCGTACTTGTTCTGTTCATCGTCGTTGGAGGTTTAATCGGATTTGTGTTTGTTGCGCAGATGAACTTCCTTGCCACGAGCGAGAAATTGCAGGGCACAGCGATTGGGCTTTTGACTGCGGCATCATACGGAGGGATGGCGGTGCTGCCGTTTTTCTCGGGGATAGTGTCTGAAGGATATGGTTATGGTGTCGCTTTTTTGGTGAATGGGGTATTGTGTTTCGTTGTGGCGGTGACTATTGCGAGGTGTGGGTGTGCTCTGCCT
>JAAYIO010000264.1 GCA_012523385.1 Methanomicrobiales archaeon | reverse complement strand
GTGTGCCTGTTCGATGATCTCTTTTCTTGTACTCTCTGTAAACATACGGGCCTCTTCTGCAGACCCTGCATCTGCAATTTTTGGATCGGTCGTATCAAGGATACAGGCGGCTTTAGGATCATGCTCAGCCTGTGCCATGATGTCTGCTGCAATATATTCAGGTATTGCGGTGCTGTCTGCAATGATGCCGATCTCAGAGGGGCCTGCCGGAAAGTCAATCTCTGCAAAGTCGCGTAAAAGCATCTTTGCCGCGGTCACATAGATATTCCCCGGCCCGACAATCTTCTGAACCGGTCGCACGCTCTCGGTTCCAAGGGCCATTGCAGCGATTGCCTGTGCCCCGCCGAGACGGTATATCTCAGTAACACCGGCGATATCAAGGGCTACAAGCGTCAGGGGATGAATAGGAGGCGGCGTGCAGCAACAGATCTCTTTGACACCTGCCACCCGTGCGGGCACCGCGGTCATCAGAGCGGTGGAGGGATATGCGGCCCGTCCGCCGGGCACGTAGGCGCCGATTCGGGCGAGTGAAGTCGTCTTTACTCCGAGGGTGATGCCGGGCTCCATCTCCTGCAGCCACATGCCGGTGCGTTTCTGGAGTTCATGAAACTGCGTGATCCGTGCCTCTGCCTCGATGAGTCGTGCAACGATTTCGGGAGATACATCGTCATATGCCGCCTCTATCTCTTCTTCGGTGACACGGAACTCATCTATTTCAATGCCATCAAACCGGGCCGTCAGTTCACGCAGAGCGCTGTCCTTTCCTTCCCGAACCTGTCGTATGATTGCCTCAACAGGCTCGCGTACATCATCAAGGTCCGACCGGCGGGACTGCACCCAGCTCTCGACCTGCAACGGTTTCAACATGATGAGATGGGTTCGTTTCAAAATGGCATAAGGGTACGTCTTTTGGAGGCTCCATTTCTGCACCTGAACTAAAGATCAATCGGTCTGGCCCATCGACCTCCCAGCATGGGACAGAGAGGTGACTTTTACCATCTGCGAAGGACAACATAATGTCAATGAAGGTAACCGTCCTTGCGAGTGGCAGCAAAGGAAACTGTATCTATATCGAAGGAAACGGAGGCGCCATTCTGGTGGATGCCGGTATCAGCAGTAGCCGCATCCGCTCATCTGTGGAAACCTGCGGGGGCGACATCTCCCGGATAGAAGGACTTTGCATCACTCATGAGCACTCGGACCACATCAGAGGCATTGACGTCTTGACACGCCAGTGTCCAATGCCCGTATTCGGCACGGGGGGTACACTTGCCGGGATAAAGGAGACGCTAAAATGTTCAGGAGAGGCAAATCTGCGCCGGGTTGTTCCGAAAGAGACGGTTAATACGGGTACATTTCAGGTCACCCCGTTCTCCACCTTCCATGATGCATCAGACCCAACCGGATTTTGTATATCAGACGGCGAGGTGTGCGTGGGTGTCTGCACCGATACCGGAATGGTGACCTCCGCGATGATGGAATTTCTTTCCCGGTGTGATATACTCGTCCTTGAGAGCAACCATTGCTCACAAATGCTTGAAAACGGACCATATCCTGCCTTTTTAAAACAGCGTATTGCGGATAAAAACCGGGGGCATCTCTCGAACCGGGCCGCTTCCAATGTGTTGAGTGATCTCTGTTCTGACCTCTCTGTCGCCGTGCTTGCCCACCTGTCAGAAGAGAACAATACTCCTGAAAAGGCACTTACAACCGCCCGGGAGACAATCGGACTCTTCTCTAATGATGTAGAACTGGAAGTCGGCCTCCAGCATGCACTAACCCGGACCATTGAGGTGTGATATGAGAATGGATTTTCTTGAATTTTCCCGTATATGTGAGACGCTCGAACATACTCCCGGCCGACTCGATATGACCGCCATCGTACAGGATGCCCTTTCATCTCTGGATGAGGGAGACCTTCCCCTTTTCATTCGCTACCTGATGGGGCGACCGTTCCCTGACTGGAGTCAGGACAAGATCGGTATCGGCCCAAACAGTGTCTATGACGCGGTGGCGTATGTGACCGGAAAGGATCGGGGAGCGGTCGTCAGCACCGTGAACCAGAGCGGGGATCCCGGCAGGGCCGTTGAATCCCTGCTTGCGAATAAAGAACAGAGATCTTTTTTTTCCGAGTCTCTGACACTCGCGGATATCGCTAATGACTTCACAATTCTTGCCACCACCAGCGGAACCAAGTCACAGAAAGAGAAGGACCGGGTCCTACGCCGCTTCTTTGGCAATACATCACCCCTCGAAGGCCGGTACCTGGCCCGCCTGCTCCTTGGGGAACTCAGAATTGGTATCGGCGAAGGCACCATGCGGGATGCCATTGCAGGCGCTTTTTCCGTCAGCCCCGCTGCCGTAGAGCATGCCTATCAGGCATCAAATGATCTCGGTGAGGTGGCTCTTATCGCACACAAAGGCGAGGATGCACTCTATGCGGTCCATATTGAACCGTTCCGGCCGGTCAAGATGATGCTTGCAAAACAGGGCACGGTAACAGACATGCTCATTGAGTCAGGTGTGCTTGCAGCAGAATACAAATACGATGGGACGCGGTTTCAGTTTCATAAGTCCGGCGGCGTCTGTCGGATGTACTCCCGAAAACTCGAGGAGGTCACCCATGCCATCCCCGATGTGGTTGCGATGCTTGACGCGGCCACCTCACATGACATCATCCTTGACGGTGAGGTGATCGCCGTTCGTGACGGTCGTCCCTTGCCCTTCCAGCATGTGCTCAAACGGTTTCGACGCAAACATGACATCGCCTCTCACATTGAACAGATTGCTCTTGTCCCGAATATCTTTGATATTGTCTGGATAGACGGTGAAACGCTCATTGATCTTCCCTTATCAGAGCGGAGAAAGCGGCTCGAGACTGCAGTTTCGGGAGAATATGTGGCACCTCAACTAATGAGCGGGGATGAAGAGGAAATTGACCTCCTCTACCGCACCGCCCTCGATGACGGACATGAGGGCATCATGGTAAAAGACATCCACTCCCCCTATACACCGGGCGTGCGTGGCAAATTCTGAGTAAAGATCAAACCCGCGGTGGACACCATCGATCTCGTGATCACCGCCGCAGAGTGGGGCGAAGGAAAACGGGCCCATGTATTTGGGTCATTCCTTCTCTCCTGTCTGGGCGAAGACGGGTCATTTATCCCGCTCTCCAAGGTGGCAACCGGATTTTCAGATGAAGCTCTCCAGGAGATGTATGAGGCCCTCTCGGGGATCATCGTATCAGAGGATGGCAAGATAGTTTACGTTGAACCAAAGATTGTGGTAGAAGTGGGGTATGCAGAAATCCAGCAAAGCCCGAATTATAGCGGCGGGTTTGCCCTGCGGTTCCCCCGTTTTATCCGCCTGCGGGATGACAAAAGTCCGGAAGAGATTGAATCCCTCCGGATGATTCAGGAACGGTTTTTTGCTCAGTCGGTTAGGTGAGGGAAACGAAACGGTATTCCTGCCGCTCCCGGTCGCCTTCGGCATAGGCAAAGTAGTCCCCTTCCTTGCCACGGAGTTTGCCAAAGTCCACCTCTCCCGCAGAATCGGTGTATTTAATCATCATCAGCGTGCCATCTTTTGTTTCCAAACGGATTTTTTCGTCTCGAATTGGCTCCCCTGTCTCCCACGAAGTGACACGATATGCAATTTTTGAGTATTCCACATTCCCTTTGCTCACATTCATGTCTAATTGTGAGGCAGTCTGAATACGATAGGTCTCAGTGTCTTTCACCAATGCTTTCGATCCCTGCAAAACAATCATGATGTAGAAACCGACCAGATACAGCAAAAGGCCTGTTGAGCCGATCATGATGATACCAAGAACCAGCTGTTCAGGGAAGTAATGATAGAATAACTGAACAATATAGTCGAAAGCATGCGCCGCCGCAAATGGCTTAATAAGCACAATGAAATCGATTATCAAAAGTATTGTCCCGAAAATAATGCAAAGGATGGCAAAGGCCATACCCAGAAGTTTAGTGACCGGGTTCACGTTTGTCCGCAGTGAATGCCTCTTGCCGATAAAGAAGAAGATGCCAATGAAGACTGCCACCATGATGATCGTTGCAATCATGATCTGCATATACTGGTTTGCGCCGAGGCTCTCATAGACATTTTGTATATCTGCAGCCTGGACGGGCAGAGCCAGCGCTGCCAGTAGACCTGAACATAGTGGTGCAGCCAGCCTGAATTTCATATAATCTATGCTTAAGGCTAGAGGTATTTAATGATCGTGTTTTTCTAAAAGAAATCTAAGATACTTTTTTGTGTTGAGATCTCCCGGATGAGGGAACTGTGACGAACCCATACGTCAGTGCCCAGAAGTGCGGTGGCATATGTCTGTGCCCCGGCGAGGTCCTCAAAAGAGACCGGCGATAGTGCCATTGCCTGTCGTGCTGCTTCACGAATGCCCCAGGTACCAAGGGGTGCCCAGTATGAATTGGCGACGCTCCGGATAACAATGGCCCGTGCGGACCGGCCCCGGGTTTGGAGATAGTCGAGGACAGCGAGGCGTGCTGAGTAGTAGGCCCCTGCAATAGGAGAATATCCCGATTTTCTCTTGCGGCCCTCTCCGTCAGTCATGATAGCACCATCAGCACCGCCCCACATGCTTTCTGCCTGCCAGTGTTCTATCATCTCAAAGCGGAAATCTCCCGGCGTGAGAATGCAGACGATCGTGTTGCCGTGCAACGTGGCGGTAAAGACGAGCACCTCGTCAAGTGCAGTATTGCGCGATACCGCGGCCCTGCCCGCCTTTCCCAGCATATCATCAACTGCCGTGATGCTCCACCGCGTCGGAACCATTTTCCGCTGCTGTCCGAGAAGACCGGCACTTAAGAGCTGCGAAACCTGATGCACCCCAATCCCGTCCTGATAAAGGCTCCATACGGCATCAGATGCCTTTAGATCAGTATCACCCACTGCACGTTCAACGGGACGGGGCGTTTTGGCATTGTCCAGTACATCGATTTTTCTCATATCCCCTGAGAGTCCAACCGGGGTAATTGTCCCGTCAAACCGCAGATCAAATGCAACGGGCCGGGTAAAGGCAACTTCCACATCGAGCGGCACTGCGGAGAGAGCAATCTCCTGCATCGCATCCGCCCCACGGGATGCGGCAGCAGTATTTCCCCGAATGGTTCGTGAACGGACGCTGACGATATCATCTATGGTGTATGCCTTTTCTACCCAGACCTCCGGGTTATCACTCTCACCGATGAGAAGCGGGCCGCCGGTCATCTTTGGATATCCATGTGTCCCGACAAAGACCGAGGGCGCCCCACCCATATAGGAGTCTGAGGGTTTCACCCGGACAGAGGCATGAAACCGTTCCATCACAGGACAGCGGGGCAGGCCACACATCCCTTTTCCCTTGCACTCTGAACAGAGTTGGCCGGGCTTCATCGGGTATTCCTCACGATGGGGAAGGCATCGGTGTATCCACAGACGGGAGGAAAGATGCAAAAAATACCCCCTGCCTCACCACCAAGAATACCCATGCCGTACATACACCTGCGTTGGTTAGCGCAGGAAAAAATGGTTATGGTGATAACCGGATATTTCAGATAACAGAATATTTTCCGATGCCAGCGGTGAGAATGCCGTCTGCAGTCTGCCATCCGCCACTATGGGCACCACCTGCAAAGGTGAGGGTGTCTCGGAAGTGGTTTTCGGAGAGAACCGGATATCTCCACGTGTTGACGCCCTCAAGGCAGATGGAGATATCCATGCCCTCATCTTCCGACATATCATAGACCGCGTAGAGAGATGAGGTATAATGGGTCACCCCATTCTTGTCTATCGGGTCTTTTTTCAGGCGCAACAGATAGGTCTCGTCGCCGGGTTCAGCAGTATCGATGAGATCGGGAGCCGAGACAGTCGTCCCGAATGTAATCGGCCCATCTACAAAAGACAGAGAGGGTGCAGTGATCTTCAGCATAACGAAATCATCTGTTCCCACCTCTGATACGGCCCATCGGGCCCCGATACCCTCTGCATTCCCGCGTACTATGGCATCTCCCACAGGAGAGTTCCCCCCAACACACGGCAGAGGGATCATGAGAGTGACATTTGTTGCCGTTCCGGTTCCGGAGAGGGTCACATCATACCGATATTCGCCCGTGATCTCAATGCCGGTTAAGGCAAATCCATCGGGATAGTCCATCCCGACGACGATGATCAGGGCATTAACGACTATAAAGAACACAATAATAATTCCAATGAGATTCTTCCATCCGTTATCCATGATATATCCTGTTTGTTTTTTTCACCGTTTATACCGTAAGGTTTCCTGAATTTCTTTCCACAGTTGCACCCTTCCGTTCTCGCGGATAAAGTGTGCAGAGAGGTCAGGTACGGTAAGCCGGCGTGCCTCTTCGATGGCCGCCTCCAGACGGTCGGTATCTGCCTCATCTCCCCGGATCATCACCCCTGCCCCCATCTCAACAATTGCCCGGGCATTGTTGCCCTGCTCGGGATGATGAGGGTCAATCACCATCACCACGGGTTTTGGGAAAAAGAGTGCCTCGTGCAGGGTGGTGAGCCCCCCATGGAGGATGGCAACTTCTGCACAAGAGAGGTGAGTGAAGAGATCCGGCACAAATCCATGGGTATGGAAGTTCTCGGTCGATTCCGGCAGTCCCGGCAGCTGGGCAAAAACTTTAAAAGAGAGATCCATGCGCCGTTCGGCAATCTCTGCCAAATTCTGGTAAAGAGGAATTTTGAATGGTTCACCACCAAATGACGCAAAGATGGTCTTGTTTGTGCACGGGTACTGTTCCCGGGAGATGTCCATTAAAGGGCCAATGAACCGGTACTGGCTCTCACGTTCGGAGGGTATTACCAAATTATATCTGCTCACTGTCGCCGGAGAAGCAAAGTCGGGAATGATGACCCGGTCTGCCAGAGTGAGGTACCATGAGACTAAACGGCTGAGAAAGGCCCACCCGCCCTCTCCGCCGCCTGCAAGGGTCGAGAACGAATTCTGGTTGGTGATAAAAAGGACAGGCACATTGTCACGACGGGCGGCTTCAACCGGCGCATACATCGTGTCACAAATGACGATATCGGGCTGTATCTCTTTGATGAGGGCCCGTGCCTGCCGGTATGATCGAACGAGGTCACAAGGCACACCTTTCGAGTTCCAGAGAGTTTTTCTGAGGGAAAAAAGTCCCATATCTCCTGCGAGAGTTACTTCCCGGGGCGTGGTGTGCAAACGGGGCCACCCGACTTTGGTTAGGAAGGCATGAGATTGACCGTAGGCGGCGAGATGGCAGACAGAACCCTGTGTCTCACAGTACTCTGCTGCCTTCAGGCAGCGTGAGGTGTGGCCCAGTCCTTCCCCACAGACAAAGATAAGGATGACCGGACTGTTTGATGGACATGCTGATTTTGTAAGGGGTGCGGTTGCTGAACATTCCCGGAAAGGTGGATCGGTTTTCTCTGACATACGCAAACGCTCGGCTCCTGTATATCTGTTGGTGATACGCCATAGTAAAATACAACGGATATCGCACTGTCTGGCCAATTGAGATGAATACTGATATGAGGGTGCAATGGGAATGTATAGGTGTTGATTTGCTGTTCAGACAGTGTTTAACCGTTTTTAGAAAGGGAGGACAGTCTGGCGGCATGAACAGTACCGATACATTAAAAGGCCAACACATTCGAGATATCGTATTCGGGATGTGCGTGTGTTCGGCCTTGGCGGTATCCTGTGGAACCATAAAAGATGTTTGAGAATACCCTGATTCCGGTTGCTTATGGAGAACGACCAGAGGAACTGAGAAAGGTTGCAGTGACCCTGAAGAATTTTGGGGCTCGTTCTATCTGCCTCTATCATGTGAATGAATCCGGTTCATTCTTCCGGGGATCTGATCTCTCGTGGCTCATGGTCATGCAGAAGGCAATGGAAGATGAGGGACTCTCTGTTGAGGTGAAGCAGGGAAACGGCCATATTGCCTCATCTATCGCAGAGGCGGCACTTTTTCAGGGGTGTGATGAGATTTACCTCAAGGCTAAACGCCACAGGCATCTGAGAACGATGCTCCTCGGAAGTGTATCGCGGGATCTGCTCCGTCTCTCTGATGTACCGGTATTTGTCCATAAAATTCGGCCACGCCTTCCCGATGGGGATGAGGGACTCAGGCACGAAGACCTGAACGTGCTGTATGCAACCAACCTTGATGAGACATCTGCCCGCCCGATTCCTTATATTAAGGAGTTTCATGGTGCCCGATGCCACATTCTCCATGTCAGAAACAGAATGGCAGACCCTTCTACAGAACAGAGGCGAAGGGATGCAGTCGCAAAAGATCTGCAGAACATGGAAGAGGAACTCATTCCCTTCTTCAAACATGTCACCTCTGAAGACAGAATCGGAGACCCTGCTACTCAGGTGCTGAATATCTCTGAACGGTTAAAGGCGGACGTTATTGTTATCGGAAGAAAGAAACCGACTTTTTTCTCTGCTCCCATGGGGGGTACAGCAGAACGTATTGTGAATGAGTCAAAAGCATCGATCTTTCTGGTGCCGTAATGGAGAACTGACATGCTACGCGATTATCTGAAAAAGGAGACCGTATTCCTTGTTTCGTTTGCAATCATTCTCTTCTTCATTATCGTAGGTATTTTCAGAGCGGACCTGCTTGAGGCAGCCTCGACCGTTATTTATTCGGTGATTCTCAACCATTTCAGCTGGTTGTATCTCATATCTGCCTCATTTTTCCTTATCTTTGTCTTGTATCTTGCAGTATCGAAATATGGCACTATTAAACTGGGACATGACAATGAACGCCCTCAATACAGCTTTTTTGGTTGGGTGGCAATGCTCTTTGCTGCCGGGATGGGAATCGGACTTCTCTTCTGGGGTGTCTCTGAGCCCCTTGTGCACTTTCTCCAGCCCCCTCCATTTCTGACTGCCGGAACCTCTGACGCTGCTGCCTTTGGGATGAGATACTCATTCTTCCACTGGGGGATTCACCCATGGGCAATATATGCAATAGTGAGTCTGTCCATCGCCTATTTTTCATTCAGACGGGATATGCCTGCACTCATCAGTTCCTGCCTTTACCCCATCCTTGGAGAGCGGATATATGGGATGTCCGGGAAACTTGTTGACAGTCTGGCAGTATTTGCAACAGTCTTCGGTACCGCAACATCGCTTGGATTTGGCGCAATCCAGATCCATGCTGGACTTACCCATCTCTACGGCGTTTCGTCTGCGATATCCATAACCATTGGAATCATCGTCATTGCAACTGCTCTCTTCATGGCATCTGCGATTCTGGGAGTGGAGAAAGGGATGCAGACGCTTTCAAAAATTAATATTGTCTTAGCTATTGCCCTTCTTTTTTTCATCTTCTTCTTGGGAGAGACATCCCACATTTTGGATATCTTTACCTCCACGCTTGGGGGTTATGCCAACAATATCATTGACCTGAGCCTCATGTCACATCCGTTTGAAGGGGGCGGATGGAGCCGGGATTGGACTATCTTCTACTGGGCATGGTGGATCTCATGGTCACCTTTCGTTGGTCTGTTTATTGCTAAAATCTCACGGGGAAGGACAATCCGT
>JAAYIO010000263.1 GCA_012523385.1 Methanomicrobiales archaeon | reverse complement strand
GTTCTCGTCCGATAGTACAATGTCCCACAACGATCTGTTTTGTTGTAAACGCATATTCTGCCACTTCCGGTTCAGCAGACGATACTAATCGGATGAACGACGATTTGCCAACATTCGGGAATCCTGCAACGACAATGGTGAAGTCATCTCGGATATCAGGAAGCTTCCGGAGAACATTACGTGCATCATTCAGGAAATGGAGATCGTCATCGATCTGGTGGATTACAGAGGCGATGCGGGCAGTTCCCTGCTTGCGAATATCATTCGATTCCTCAGATCTACGGATACGCCATGCGTAATCATTTCCAAGGGTCATCACCTGTTCAGCTGCCCATGATAATGCACCGAGTGAGCGCCTCATTCTGTCGATCCCAAAGAGAAGATCGGTCATATCCTGATAGAATACCGGAAGATTCTCAATGGTCGGAAATCGTTTTACGGTATCTATGAGTTTATCGCTGAGTGATTTTGATGCGGAACGGAGGAATTCTTCATCAGCACGTTTTTTGTTTCGTTTTTCATGTTTGAGCAGAGCAGGCTTTCGGAAAGCCCGATCCAACATTTCGTCTGCAGTTAGTATTGTCGGTATTTTCTCATATTCCATCTGTAGTTAACCCACTATTATTAGCAATTACGAAGCAATTAATTAATATGGAACTTTCACCTATCCAGAAAGATATACTAATCACATTAATAACTCTGTACCATGAGAGTTCTTCGGCAATAAAAGGTGAGGGGATTGCTGAAGTGCTCAAACGAAATCCGGGCACGGTAAGAAATCAGATGCAGTCTCTCCGGGCACTAGGTCTTGTAGACGGGGTGCCAGGACCAAAAGGCGGTTATACCCCGACATCTCGGGCATACCGAGAGCTGAATATTGCGGATTATGCAAATGAATCCCTTGTCCCGATACGAAAAAATGAAGAACTGGTGCCTGGTTTTAATGTATCAGAAATAGATTTTACCACTCTTTGCCACCCGGATATCTGTCAGGCTGTTGTAAAATTAATCGGAAGTGTCCGGCTCTTTGATATCGGGGATGCAATAACCATCGGACCATCGCCGGTGAATAAACTTCTTGTGCGCGGAGAAATTTACGGAAAAGACGAAGTGTCACAGTCGCTTCTCATTACTATCACGGAAATGATCTCTCTTCCCAAAAAGCGAGTTGAATATTATATGTCATCTCCGGTGATTTGCATTGATTCAAGCGCTACATTTGCAGACGCATTTCGGGTTTTTTCTGAGGCAAACATACATGGTGCACCGGTGACAGAAAATGGCAAAATACAGGGCATTGTCATTCTTACCGATATTGCAGACGGGATTGCAAATGGCAGACCCCTCTCAAACTGCATTACTGATGTAATGACACGTGATGTCCTTACAGCGCCACCCAGTATCAATCTGTATGAAGTCATCGGGCGATTTAAGCAGGAGAATATCGGGAGACTCATCATCGTTAACGAAGGAATTCCCATCGGGATTCTCACGCAGTCAGATATCATTCGCGTATTCCCCTCCCTCTGAGAATATTAAATCAACCTTCAATATAGGTTTAAAATTAAAACAAAGGTTAATTGAAGGAATTTGCAATATTATATATACTTGAAACTCTCTCTTTTTGTACATGAAATTGACATTTTCCCGGACACTCTCTAAGAAAAAGGTAATGAGCACAGATGGCGTTGTTATCGGAACAATACGCAATTTAATGGCAGATTTTAAAACGGGAGAAGT
Organism: Methanomicrobiales archaeon; assembly: GCA_012523385.1. Taxonomy (GTDB): domain Archaea; phylum Halobacteriota; class Methanomicrobia; order Methanomicrobiales; family Methanomicrobiaceae; genus Methanogenium. Next base: position 2,530 of record JAAYIO010000263.1, on the reverse strand, counting down.
AACAGACATTGTAGTAAAACCAGAGCACGGGTTTGACGCAACCAATTACAAAACAGAGGACGATAAACTCTTTATTCCGTTTGAAGCAGTAAAAGATATCCGCGATTATATCGTAGTTGACCGTTTCCTGTCAAAAAAGTAAAGGAAACACATTTTTTACCGCATCAATAAACCCTTCACCATACATTTTTTCAGATACATAGTCTGCGGCTTTACAGACATCTTCACTGCAGTTCTGAACGACTGCACCACATCCTGCTGCCTGTATCATTTCAATATCATTGTAAGAATCGCCGACTGCCAGAAATTCCCGAGGGGACCTGCCAATCTCTTCACAAACTTTTACAAACGTTGTGCCTTTCGTGATTCCTTCAACCTGCAGATGGATGGCAAACCCCGTATCCAGCACACGTACAGGAAAATCAGATAAGAGCAACTTGACAGCCGCCGGTTCAACCGTGCGTGCAAATGCAACGTCTGCAAAACGGTATTCAGGACTGTATAATTGCAGTATCTCTCCCTGTTTTTCATAGTAATCTTCAAGAAATGAGAATGCTTTCCTGCATACGGAAAGGTCACCAACAACATGCTCCTCGCCAACATGCCCGATTCTGTATGATCCACCGTTTTCACAGATGATCGTTCCGTCAGTCCCAATCATCTTAGCGAGGATGGTCATTGAGCAGAGTGTGTTACCGCTTGCAAGAATAACCGGAATACCCGCATCTACTAATGTCCTGATGCACTCAATTGCGTCGGTGTCAATACGCCTCTTATCATCTGTCAGTGTACCATCGAGATCGGTGATAACTGCGGTGATATCGCGGGAAAAATGGGTATTCATGGTATTCTTATAGTACTCTCATGCTACTTAGAGCGGTTTCATTCCTGGCGTATCTACAAGGAATGCTGCTTCCCCGTCAGGAAGATTCGGACTGTCTACGAGTTTTGCAACGCGTTTGCCACCCTTACTCTTTCGGAGATAAATTCTGAACTTTGATGCGTGGCCTACGATATTACCCCCGATTGGTTTCGTTGGATCTCCGAAAAAGACCGCGGGGTTTGACATCACCTGATTGGTGACAAGAACTACTGCATTATGCTCCTCTGCCAGTTTGGCAAGGTCATACATATGCTTGTTCAGTTTCTGCTGCCGGACAGACAGGGTCCCCCGACCAGAATACTCTGCACGGAAATGCGCCGTGAGTGAGTCTACGATGAACAACCGGACAGGATGCTCCGACTCGCGGAGTTCTGCTGCCAGTTCACGTGCACTGTCAACGAGAAGCATCTGGTGATCAGAGGTATATCCTTTTGCGACGTGAATTCGTTCCAGGAACTGCTCAATAGGAGGCACTTCCATCTCAATTTCCAGCCCATTCACCATCTGCTCAATTCGCTCAGGGCGGAACGTGTTTTCCGTATCGATGTAGATAACGGATCCATTCAGACCACCATATTCCTCTGGAAGTTGGGCATTCACCGCCATCTGATGGGATATCTGACTCTTACCGGACCCGAACTCACCGTAGAATTCAGTGATTGATTTTGTTTCAATGCCGCCACCAAGGAGTTCATCTAAATCCGGGACCAGACTTTTCAGCTTTCGGACCTCTTTTCGATCCTCTAAGACAGCAACACCGGTCTTGAACCCACCAATGTCGGCCATCTTCCGTGCTTCACGGATCATCTTCTTTGCGGTGGCCTCACCTATCTCTGCGGCTTCAGCAAGGTCAGCATACGATGCTGTTGCAATGCCTTCAATCGTCGTATATCCGCCGTCCCTGAGTTTATCAGCGGTTGTTGGTCCGACCCCGGGGAGATCTTCTATTTCATGTTCTGACATTTTTTCTGTACCTCTCATTAGTAACTATACATATACCATTTTTCTAAAGATATTAAGAAGGTCGCCCTGCGGGGTGTGAAAGTGAAAGTTACTCATTGATGAAACGGATGCGCTCGTTCAATTCGTCTGCAGAACGAGTAAATTCGGAGTATGAGACGATAGAAAGTTTGTCACCCGTCTTTACCCCTTCCACATAATATTCCGTTCCTGGCGGGAGACTCATATCAATAAGGAGACACTCCTGTCCATCGTCAATGCACGTTCCTCTCGCTGTTTCGATAATCATACCGGATATGCTTACTTTTTCACTTTTGGGATCCGAATCATTGATCAAAAGGCAACCCCAACTGACCTGAATTTCCCGATCACCTCTTCGGTCTGTTTTGCAGGACACATTAAAAAGTGAGATGGTGTCACCCTCTGCAGGTGGGTCTCGGGCATTGTCTCCCCAGAGAACAAGATGCATCGTTCCACTATCATCTTTGAATTCTGTATTACGTACCCAGGACTGTGCCCCTTTCCGAGTGGTAAACTCGCGTGCACTCCGTATGGAATAGATAGTTCCGGATACCGATGCGGTAGTATCCGGCACAAGGGCAGATACGGGAGTAAAGACCACTGGATAACTGACATCTGCCTTCTCTATAACCGCATTGGATCCGGCTGAATACTCTCTTCCTGTAC
>JAAYIO010000262.1 GCA_012523385.1 Methanomicrobiales archaeon | reverse complement strand
GCTTCAGATCCCACCTGATCATACTCGGCTTTCTTCTGTGGATCACTGAGCACCTGATAGGCTTCGTTGATCTCCTTGAACTTCTCCTCTGCCTCTTTACTGCCCTGGTTGAGATCCGGGTGATATTTCCGGGCGAGCTGGCGGAACGATTTTTTTATATCGTCCGGCGCTGCGTCCTTACCAACACCCAGCGTTTCATAGTAATCCTTTTTAGCCATTCATCAACGACTCATGGTTATTTCTCGTCATGGACTTCGAAATCGGCATCAACGACATCTTCATCGCCTTTCGGCTGTGCCCCTCGTGCCTGTTCTCCGCTACCTGCATGACCTCCCTGTGGTCCTTGTGCCTGCTGCTGTTGTTCCTGCTGCTGGTATACCGCGGAGCCTGCATCACTCAGGGCTTTGCGGAGACGGTCGGTTCCGGATTTGATTGCACTGGTATCCTTGCCTTCCATCGCAACCTTGAGATTCGTGACCGCTTCCTTCACTTTATCAACCATCTCCGTGGATAATTTGTCTGAGAGATCGGCAAGGGTCTGTTCTGAGGTGTAGATGAGGGAGTCTGCCGAGTTTCTTATCTCGACTTCTTCTTTCCGTTTCCGATCCTCATCTTCAAACTTTTCGGCTTCATTTACCATCTTGTTGACATCCGTCTCCGAGAGTTTTGTTGAGGCGGTGATCGTCATCTTCTGCTCCTTCCCTGTGCCCTTATCCTTTGCAGACACATTCAGGATGCCGGAAGAATCGATATCAAAAGTGACCTCAATCTGTGGAATCCCCCGTGGTGCGGGGGCGATACCGACGAGGTTGAACTGCCCGAGACTCACATTATCCGCTGCCATGGGCCGTTCACCCTGAAGCACATGCACCGTGACCGATGTCTGGACGTCTGCTGCGGTCGTAAATATCTCACTTTTTTTGGTGGGGATGGTGGTATTTCTGTCAATCAGTTTGGTGCGGACACCTCCGAGGGTCTCGATACCCAGCGTCAGAGGGGTCACATCCAGAAGCACCATGTCGGTTATTTCGCCGCCGAGAATCGCTCCCTGAATAGCAGCACCTATCGAAACACATTCCATGGGATCAATACCGCGTTCCGGCTTTCGCCCAATTTGATCCTCAATAAATTTCCCGACAGCTGGCATTCTCGTTGGCCCGCCGACCAGGATCACCTTTTGTATATCGTCTTTTTTCAGTTTGGCGTCCTTTAATGCCTGTTCGAATGGCGCGAGGCAGCGTTTGATGGTTGGTTCAACCAGCTGTTCGAGTTTTGAACGGGTCAGTTTCATCGAAAGATGTTTTGGCCCTTCCTGGGTTGCAGAGACATAGGGAAGATTAATTTCGGTTTCAAGCACGTTTGAAAGCTCTATTTTTGCCTTCTCAGCTGCTTCTCTCACCCGGTTGACTGCCATTTTATCATTTCTGATGTCAACCCCTTCCAGTCTCTTAAATTCAGAGGCAATCCACTCATACACGGCATCGTCCATATCTCTCCCGCCGAGTTTTGTGTCGCCGGAGGTGGCAAGAACAGTGAACGTTCCACCGCCAAACTCCATGATGGTTACATCAAGCGTTCCGCCGCCTAAATCAAAGACGAGGATCTTATACTCGCCGCCCCGGTCAAGCCCGTACGCCATCGAAGCCGCTGTTGGTTCGTTCACCAGTCTGACCACGTCGAGACCGGCAATCTTCCCTGCATCCTTTGTGGCAGTCCTCTGATTATCGTTAAAGTATGCGGGGACCGTGATCACCGCTTTTGTTACCGTTTCTCCGAGGAATTCTTCTGCATCCCGTTTTATCTTTTTTAACAGGAATCCGGAGATCTGCTGAGGTGTGTAATCCTTTTTATTGATATGGTAAATGTGATCTGTACCCATCTCTCGCTTGAAGGCGGTGAGCGTCCTCTCGGGGTTACTTACCATCTGTCTGCGTGCTGGTTCTCCGACAAGCAATTGGCCATCCGCGGTGAATGCTACATATGAAGGGAACATTTTTCCGGAGACGGTCGCTCCCTCTGCTGAGGGAATGATGGTTGGTTTGCCGCCCATCATCACTGCCGCCGCACTGTTGGATGTTCCCAGGTCTATCCCGATAATTTTTTCTTTACCCATTTATCTCACCTTCATCTTTCGAAATCTTTTCTGCAACCATTACCTTCGATGGCCGGATAACCTTTGATTTCAGGGAGTACCCTTTCCCAATCTCTTCAACAATGGTGCCGGACTCATCGGTGCATTGCATCCTGCAGATCACATCATGGAGAAGCGGATCGGACTTTTTTCCCATACACTCAATGGGTTCCAATCCATAATCTGACAGGATCTTCATCATTTTCTGGTATACCATCCTGACTCCCTCCTG
>JAAYIO010000261.1 GCA_012523385.1 Methanomicrobiales archaeon | reverse complement strand
CGCCGATGAGGCTCATACTCTGAATTTTGAGGTATCAGGAGAAAAGATTACCGCTATTCACATGTTGCCCGGCTATACGCACAATATTATAAATCTCTCTGATACAGAAGATTTGGTGACCGTTATGTGGGCGAATGAGCCATTTGATCCGACGTACCCGGATACCTTTTTTCAGGAAGTATAGAATCATGTTAGAGTTTTGGGTATTTAATACGTGTATTAAATACGAGGGCTCTTTCCCAGAGTAAAATGAAAACTAATTTTGAGAATATAAAATTTCAAAATAACGGTAAACTGAAACTTCTCATTATTGTAGGCACCCGGCCTGAGGTTATCAGATTGGCTGCCGTAATAACCAAATGCAGGAAGTATTTTGATACTATTTTGGCACATACCGGACAGAATTATGATTACAATCTGAACGGTGTGTTTTTTAAGGATTTATCGTTGGCTGATCCTGAGGTGTATATGGACGCGGCTTGCGACGATTTGGGGGGCACAATCGGGAATATCATTAATGCATCATATAAACTGATGAGTAGCATAAAACCTGATGCACTACTGATTTTGGGGGACACGAATTCGTGCCTTTCTGCCATCCCGGCTAAGCGTTTGCATATACCCATTTTCCATATGGAGGCTGGTAATCGCTGTAAGGATGAGTGTCTTCCAGAAGAAACCAACCGCCGTATTGTTGATATCATTTCAGATGTTAATCTGGCATACTCAGAGCACGCAAGACGCTATCTTGCGGATTGCGGCCTGCCCAGGGAGCGCACCTATGTTACCGGTTCCCCTATGGCCGAGGTCTTGAGGGCGAATCTGGATAGCATTATCTCCTCTGATATTCATGCGTGCCTGAACCTCCAGAAGGGCAAATACATCCTTTTATCGGCGCATCGGGAAGAGAACATCGACACTGAGAAGAACTTCCTGTCATTATTCAACGCCGTCAACAGGCTGGCAGAGAAATACGATATGCCGATTCTCTACTCCTGTCATCCTCGTTCGAGGAATCGCCTGGAAAGCTCCGGTTTCAAACTTGATCCGCGCGTGATTCAGCATGAGCCGCTCGGTTTTCATGATTATAATTGTCTGCAGATGAATGCATTCGTCACCGTTTCCGATTCGGGGACGTTGCCGGAAGAATCGAGTTTTTTCACTTCCATTGGGCATCCTTTCCCTGCAATTTGCATTCGAACCTCTACTGAGAGGCCCGAGGCACTTGATAAGGCTTGTTTCTTTATCGCTGGGATTGATGAGAAGAACCTGTTACAAGCGGTATCCACAGCAGTAGAGATGAATAAGGCTGGCGACCACGGTATTCCTGTGCTCGATTACCTCGATGAGAATGTCAGCACAAAAGTGGTCAAAATCATCCAATCTTATACGAGTATTATAGACCGCATGGTCTGGAGGAAATATTGAGGACTGCATCATCCCTCGGGAAACCTTTCCATATTTCTTCCGGCATTTAGTCTTGATCAGATTTATTCAGAAGAGATTACCCGAAAGTATACTTTATGTTCATTTCAGGCAAGTACAGTAAATTGAAACCTTTTACTAAGAAGATTTGGCTTTCTTCCCCGACGATGCATGGGGAGGAGATGAAGTACATGGCGGAGGCGTACGAGACAAATTGGATGACGACGGCCGGGAGTAATGTCAATGAGCTCGAACGGTTGGCGGCTGAAGTTGTCGGGGTGAAATATGCTGTCGCTCTTTCATGCGGGACTGCTGCGTTGCATCTGGCTGTTCGGCTGGAAGGGGTTAAACGGGGTGACACAGTTTTCTGTTCTGATCTGACATTCAACGCCACAGTGAATCCCGTGGTTTACGAGCAGGGAGTTCCTGTTTTCATTGACACTGAGTACGACACCTGGAATATGTGTCCGGAAGCCCTGAGCCGAGCCTTTGAACTTTACCCCGAGACTAGAGTCGTCATGCTGGCTCATCTCTACGGGACCCCCGGCAAAGTTGATGAAATCAGGGCCATAGCTGAAAAACACGGAGCTCTGATCATCGAAGACGCGGCTGAGTCGTTCGGGGCTGTTTATAAAGGGGTTCAAACCGGTGCTTTTGGCAGATACAATGTCATCAGTTTCAACGGCAACAAGATCATCACCGGCAGTTCGGGGGGAATGCTGCTCACAAACGATCTTTCCGCAGCAAACAAGGCCCGGAAGTGGTCCACTCAGTCCCGCGAGGCGGCCCCGTGGTATCAGCACGAGGAGCTGGGGTACAATTACAGAATGTCCAATGTGATTGCGGGAGTTGTGCGCGGACAACTGCCTTATCTGGAGACTCATATCGCCCAGAAGCGCGCTATTTATGAAAGATATCAGGCCGGTTTGGCCGGTTTGCCTGTCTCCATGAACCCGTACGATCTCTGGAATTCCGTTCCGAACTTCTGGCTTTCATGCTTGCTGATTGAGCCTTCAGCCATGTGCAAACAGGTGCGTGACGACCACAAGGCGCTCTATATCCCGGAGCGGGGCAAATCCTGTCCCACAGAAATTCTGGAGACTCTGGTATCCTTCAACGCTGAGGGTCGCCCTATCTGGAAGCCACTGCATACACAACCTTTTTATAGGAATCACCCCTTTAT
>JAAYIO010000260.1 GCA_012523385.1 Methanomicrobiales archaeon | reverse complement strand
GATTTGTGCAGGGTCTTCATCAGCGCCCGGTAGAGTGTGTCATAGATGAGCGTTGATTTTCCACTCCCCGACATGCCGGTGACAACCGTAAATACCCCCTGCGGGATGTGGGCATCCACATTCTTCAGGTTGTTCTCCGTGCATCCCAGCAGATGAATAAACGAATCTGACGTACGGCGTTCTTCCGGCACGGGAATAAACTCCACACCGGAGAGATACCGCCCGGTGAGGGACTCGGGGTTCTGCTCAATTTCAGCAGGGGTGCCTGCCGCAACGACTCTGCCCCCGTGGATACCTGCTCCCGGCCCCATGTCCACCACATGATCTGCCTGACGGATGGTGTCCTCATCATGCTCAACCACAATGAGGGTATTGCCCAGATCACGCAGGTGTTGGAGGGTCTCGATCAAACGATGATTGTCCCGCTGGTGCAGACCGATGGATGGTTCATCGAGGACATATAATACCCCCATCAGATTCGACCCGATCTGGGTTGCAAGTCGTATTCGCTGTGCTTCTCCACCGGAGAGGGTGCCTGCCGCACGCGAGAGTGTGATATAACCAAGACCAACCTCTTCAAGAAATCCAAGACGGGAATGGATCTCTTTTAAGACTAAATGTCCAATCTCCTCTTCTTTTGGGGTCAGGGTCAGGTTTCGGAAGAAAGTATTACAATTGCTGATGGAAAGATCGGTCACATCAATGATGGATTTGCCGTCAATAAGGATGGATAGAATTTTCTCTTTCAGACGTTGTCCGTGGCAGGAGGGGCACCCGGATATCCGCATAAATTTTTCCAGTTCCTTGCGGCGGTATTCAGACTTTGTCTGGCTGTACAAGCGTTCTGCCTGTGGTAAAAGCCCCTCCCATGTGCCATTCCGTGCCCAGTGTCCATCGCCGTCATTTCGTTCCATCCGGAACTCAATCTTCTCATCTGACCCATACATCAGGGCCTGATACTGCTTGTCGGTTAGATCAGAAATGGGGGTGAAGATGGTGAATCCATAGTGTTTGGCGAGTCCTGCCAGATACTGGACGCGGTATCCGTCCAGAAAGTTCCGGTAGATGGCCACCGCACCGTCTGAGATAGATTTGTCTTTATCTGGGATGATGAGGTCAGGGTCCAGTTCCATCCGGAATCCAAGCCCCTTGCACTCTTCACAGGCACCGAATGGGCTGTTAAAAGAGAACATGCGTGGCTGAAGCTCTTCAAAGGATATACCGCAGACTGGACATGCCATCCGGGAAGAGTATGTGCGTTCCTTCTCTCCTTCTGCTCCTGCAACAATGACCAGTCCATCGGATTTTTTCACCGCATTCTCCACGGCCTCGACTAATCGGGACCGGTCAGTATTCATGCATCGGTCAAGAACGATCTCGATGTCATGCATCACATACCGTTCCAGCTGAATCTCTTCATCAGTCCGGATGATGGTGCCGTCCACGCGGGCACGGACATATCCCTCCTCGTTCAGGTCTTTTAGGAGTTGTTGGTAAGTGCCCTTCTTCTGGCGAATAATAGGGGAGAGTATTGTTACTTCACCTGAAAAGTCCGATTCGATTGCGTCTGCTATTCGCTCGGGCGATTGTGATTCAATCTTGATATGATGTTCCGGGCAGTAAGGTGTCCCAATACGTGCAAAAAGCAGACGGAGGTAGTCATAGATTTCAGTGACGGTTCCCACCGTACTGCGGGGATTTTTTGAGGTGGTCTTCTGTTCAATGGATATTGCAGGTGAAAGACCGTCGATGGAGTCGACATCCGGCTTATTCATGATGCCGAGAAACTGCCGGGCATAGGCGGAGAGTGACTCCACGTATCGCCGCTGTCCTTCTGCATAGATAGTGTCGAAGGCAAGGGTTGATTTTCCGGAACCGGAAACCCCGGTAATAACGATAAACTGGTCCCGTGGGAGGTCCAGTGTTACGTTCTGGAGGTTGTGTTCCCGTGCTCCGCGTATGGTAATATGATCCATAAATTCGTGTCTGAAATGTATGCGGGCTACATAAATAGACCTGCAGGTAGGGGTATACGAATGGTCACCCGGCAGACGCGTTGAGGGGTAAATTTGGCAGGAAATGTCCAATTGGAATGCAGATATTAGGATGTGGTGCCCGGCATATCTGTGGAGATCATGCTAAAGCATGCTGGTTGCCATAAATTCCTGGGATAGTGAAAACTGGCGGGTGCTCTTTTATCCGGTACAAATGCGATACTTTGAAACAGGTGAATGATTATTCTGCATCAGGGCTGGCACCGATCCCCGGTGTTCATCCGTATGTCCTGATTCTGGGCAGTTATCCAAGTGAGCAGTCATTGCAACGGCAGCAGTACTACGGCAATCCCCGGAATCAGTTCTGGAAGATAATGGGGATGGTGTTCTCATTTCGTTCTGATTTTTCGGAACTGCCCTACCAGGAACGGCTGAACTCTCTGACCACCCACGGCATTGCCATATGGGATGTGCTTGAGTCATGTTCACGCGAGGGTAGCAGTGATAGCTCAATCGGTGATGCCATAGCCAATGACATTCGCCATTTTTTAGCAGATCACCCCTCAATCCGCTGCATTGCCTTAAATGGGAAGACGGGTGCAGGGCACTGGTTTAAGCGGTATTTTCCGGATCTCATGGATGATAAAAACCGGCAACTGACAATTCTGCCTCTACCGTCAACCTCTCCTGCTTATGCAGGAATGAGCCTTGAAGAAAAGGCTGATATCTGGCAGCAGATTTCGTTATTTTGCACGAAATCTGAATAAACCGAACGAATGTTTTTGCGATTGAATGACTATTCAATCATAATTGGATGAAATCTTTTTCATCAAAAATCAGGAACAGTGATGAAAATTATTATATTTCCCCTAAAACAGACTCAGGAACCAAAATAGTAAGGTTACCACAAGAGGCAGAATGAACATCATCGCAATAAATAACACAAGTACGAGCAGAACACCGATTATTATCTTATCCGCATCGGTTTCCTGTGTCATTATTTTTATGGAAATCGAATGCATTGCCGATTCAATCATCGTGGGACTGTCATCTCCGTTGCAAAATCTGGTTGTAATGACATGAAAAATCAAAAAAACAAGCGAGATGAAAAGCAACGCCAACAGAAATGGAGAGTAGAGATTGTCAGTCAGTGTCTGGATTGTTACCGCCGAATCAACAAACCGGTAACCGAAGTAGAAAACAGCGAGAGCGGAAACTGCCAGCGTGTACCGGCGATACTTTATCAAAAAAAACGCAAGCGAACCGGCAATTATTCCTAAGAGGAGTAAGTACATTCCGGCAGGTGCACCATTGAGTTTCACTCCGAAAAAATAGGCTTCCCAGTTGATCAGAAAGACAAAAATATGCATCAGAAATGACAGAAGGAGAATTGCGACAAGACCAGACCTGAGTATGATGTCTACGTTTTTTAGGATTTGTTTCATTTTCATCGTTTTTTCTCCGTCCTGTTTTTTTCTCGGATAAAAGATGTTTGTCTCTTCTCCTATACGTTACTACGTTCGCCGAATATTCACTGATCTGCTGAATATAGTGGGCCCCCTCAAAAGATTGGAGATAGTCGGTCAAGAACAGGGAAAGGGAATCATCTGATGGTTAATTCTTTTGATATCTCTCATATCAGATGAAACAGCTGTGAACCAGGCATTTGATGTAGGATTCACCATAGCTCATCGTTCGGTGACGAAAACGCCATACAACCCTATATAATACGGACACCAAATCCGGGTGAATCCCGCTTTTGTAAGCACCTCCTGGAACCCCTCCTGCGTGGGAATTCGTGTTCGTGCCCCGTCCCATGTTGCACGCTGCTGCCGCACTTCTGCAGGGTTGAGACCGGCATCCTGCATGAACTTTTCCCATTGGCCCAGCTGGTACTGTTCCTTTTCTGCTGTTGGAGGCCGTATGACACATCCCGTGATGCAGACACCACCGGGTAGAAGTGCACTATGTGCCCGTTTGAGTAATGCCTGCTGTTCATCGGGGTCAAGAGCAGGGAGACAGAAGGTGCTTACCACGGCATCATATAACCCGGTTGGCCACGAGTCACGGATGTCCCCCTTAACCAGGGTGATATCCGTTAACTCTGGTTTTTCCCGTGCGACCGCAAGCATCGCCGCTGAATTATCGATGCATACAAGAGCGGCTTCCGGCCGCTTTTTTCGGATTCGTGCCGTCAGAATGCCGGTGCCGCAGCCAAGTTCAAGGATTCTTCTGCCCTGTGGGGGAATGGCGTCCGTTACCGCATTGTAGAAGAGATCCATGTCAGGAGTTGTCCGGGCAGCACGGTCGTCATACTCCGCCGCCAGTTCTTCTGAGACCCACTTCATTCCCTTCATTCCCGCCATTCCCTCAGTGCTCCTCTTCATATACCCGCCTCTTCTGGATTTCGGTTATGGTTTCCTATGCGATGCAAAGGCATTTATTTTGCGGTTCTCCCGGATTTTGTGAGATGGCATACCAATAGAACGGAACGGGTGTCTGTTCGATGTGTCAGCTTTTTTACTCTCAGCTGCGATTGTCACCGTTGGGGAGAAAGGGGCTGAAAACAGTTATTGCCGGGAATTTCTCAACTATCATGGCGGTAATGCGAACCCCTCACTCAAACATCCACAGGCATTACTCTATCACAATAT
>JAAYIO010000259.1 GCA_012523385.1 Methanomicrobiales archaeon | reverse complement strand
GGCGGCGGCATTATTCTGGTCGGGTAATCATGAGAGTCCGGCGATGTCCGCGTGAAATGCTCTCACACCTCAGTGATGCAAAATGGGTGGACACGTCCCGCCGTCCGTATGTGATAGGGGATGAGGCGTTTGTTCCTGTCAGGGACGCATATGACGCGGATCAGGAACTCTCTGAAAGAGTTCCTTATTCCGGACGGGGGTATCAGCTCCTCGGGGATGTGGCTGTTTTGCATGGCACCCAACCGAGATCAGATGAGATAACAGCACTCTGTGACTGGCTCAACCCCCGCGGGATTGTGTATATTTCAGGATATGACGGAGAAAAACGGATACCTGCGGCGACTCTGGTGTATGGCGAATGTGGCGAGGTCTGCTGCCATGAAGCCGGATATACTTTTTATCTGAATCCCCTCAAAGTGATGTTTGCGATGGGGAACCGTGAAGAAAAGCTTCGTATCGCCCGTGTCATCGCGAACCTCGCCGAAAATATCGCCGAGAAACGGACGATACGCTGTGCAGATATGTTTGCTGGTATCGGATACTTCACCATCCCGGCGGCCATGAGCGGTGCAACGGTGCATGCCATGGAAATAAATCCGGATTCCTTTGGGTATCTTGAAAAAAATATTGCGGCAAACAACGTTTCTCATAGGGTGACGCCGGAACTGAACGATTGCCGGGATGCTCTTAAGGGCGTCTACGATTACATCTTGATGGGACATTTTGACGCTCTCGCGTTTCTGCCCGATGCCTGTGCCCATGTGCAGCCGGGGACAATACTCTCTGTGCACACGGTGGGAAAGAAAACCGAAGAGATTTCCCGGTGCTGTGCTGAGGCCGGATATGCCACAGAGATTATCCCGTACCGGGTCAAGAAATATGCACCGGGCAGATGGCATATGGTGCACGATGTGGTGATACAATGATTCCAATACGGACGACACTTGGGGGAAAACAGATTGTTTTGGGGATAACAGGGAGCATTGCCGCTGTTGACTGTGTGAGACTTTGTCATGCACTCCGCCGGTGCGGTGCTGATGTGCAGGGCGTAATGACGGAGGCGGCCTGCGGTATTCTGCACCCGGATGCAGTCACCTACGCAACGGGGCATGAGACGCTCACCCGATGCGGGGGAATGGTGGAGCATGTCACCTACTGCGGTGATGGCGGGAGTGCTGACCTCCTTTTGATCGCACCTGCAACAGCGAATACCATCTGCAAGATTGCTCATGGTATTGATGACACACCGGTGACGACCTTTGCAACGACCGCCATCGGTCGTGGTATGCCGGTTGTTCTCGTGCCTGCGATGCATGAGAGCATGTACCGCCATCCGGGTGTCCGGGCCTGTCTTGATACCCTGAGGATATGGGGAATAACCATTGTTGATCCCCGGATTGAGGAGGGCAAGGCAAAGATTGCAGCAATAGACACAATCATACACGAGACCGAACGGGCGCTGTCCGGCCTGCCCCTTCAGGGAAAAACGGTGCTTATCACGAGCGGCCCCTGCCGGGAACGATTGGATGATGTGCGGGTGCTGACCACCCGTTCCTCTGGCCGGATGGGAAAGGAACTGGCCCGCGAGGCATCCCGTCTCGGTGCTGAGGTCTGGGTGGTGCACGAGGATGACCTTTTTTTGCCGTATGTCCGGAATGTGTATGCAAGGTCTGCAAGTGAGATGCGGGAAAGCATTCTCAGTCTGTGTGCTGAACAAATATTTGACTATTATATCAGTGCGGCGGCAATCTCTGATTTTGCACCGGCACCGTACGAGGGGAAAATACCCAGCGGCCAGGCAATATCCGTTGACCTGTTACCCCTCCCCAAGATCATCCTGGACGTGATGCAGACTGCAAACCGCCCGAAGACGATTGTCGGGTTTAAACTGGGATGGAACAGTGCTGAAGAGGCCCGCGGTCTTTTTGAGGCCGGAGTGGATATGGTGGCGGCCAACACTCCCGATGCCTTGGGTGTCGAAACCGCTTCATACGAACTCATAACAAAAGATGGCACCGTGCATGCCGAAGGGACAAAAACCGAAGTGGCGGAGATTTTATGGCAGCATCTGCGGTAGGCTTCTCGCCCGGTCATATCTCGGGATATTTCCGGAGGTTTGACGGCGAGAGTCCGGCCTCTACCGGAAGTTGCGGCGGTGGCATTGTCATCGACAAAGGGGTGCACGCATGGGTGAAACCGGCTGATGAGACCTCGGTCGCGGTTCATCTGGCATGCTCCGCAGATAAAGATACCTGCATCGCCCGCACATCGCCGCTTGTTGAATATGCCCTCGAAAAACTGGGGGTGACAGCAGAGGTAAAGACTCTTACGTCCCTGCCGCTCGGAGCCGGTTTTGGTCTCTCAGCAGCGGCACTCTTGTCAACGCTTGTGGCGTCCAATGCCCTCTTTGATACCGGTCTTTCTGATGCGGAGATTGCCCGCATAGCCCACGAAGCTGAGCTACATTTTCAGACCGGTCT
>JAAYIO010000026.1 GCA_012523385.1 Methanomicrobiales archaeon | reverse complement strand
GTTCGGAATCATGCAGCCGGACGGAAGTGATTCGATATCATGAGATGATCCCGCGTTTTACTGTGGGCGATGCTATCCACATTAGTCTAAATGATGAAGACGGTCCCGCTGGTTCAACATTATTCCGGTTTAAGCCACCTTTCGGCCCGTATCCCCCTGAATTGAGTGAAACGTTTCCCATCGGACAGAGTGAGATTCCTGAATGGGATGAAGATATGGTAAAAAACGGGTGTAAGGGTATCATTGAACTTATTCAGGCAAACCCCGGCATTCCGGTCACTATTAATGCAGGTGTGAGATGGAAAGAGGTCATCACCGCTGCATTACACAATTTGGAGCAATGCTATGAGTTTATTTGAAACCATCATCCGTGACGGCCCGGGCCGGACGGGGAAATATCGCTCCGGCGACATGGAAGTGGCGACACCTGCTGTCATCAATCCACAAGAGATCTTCTCCGATTTATACCAGCATCCGTTTGCACATACCCCTCCTGAATTTCCGGATAAAATCCACTGGCCAAAACCCGTTCAGTATAAGGGCATTCTGAATGCCTTTGTCGGTGAGGTGCCGGATGGAACAGAGGAATCAGCGGTGATCGTTCCGGGATGCCATACGCTCTTTGAAAACCCCCGCCGGTTTACGGAGATGTTGATCGACCTCAGGGAACGGTTCCCGATGGACACTGCGTGGTATGCACCGGCGAGTGCGTTGCCATCGAACGTGTCCCTTTTGATCTACTGCGGGTTTGATCTCTTTGATTACCGTGCCGTTGATTTAAAGACGGTGCAGGGGAAATTCTGCACAGCGGACGGCGAATTCTCGTATGATGAGGTGCGTGATTCCGGCATGTGTAGCTGTGCCGGATGCATACAAGGCGATCTCCAGTTGCATAACCGGACCGCACTTGATACTGAAATTGCCTCTGCGAGTTGGTTTATTCGTTCCCGCGTATTCCGTGAATTCATTGAGAAACGGGTTCGAAATGCCGCGTGGCAGGTGGCAGTCATGCGTATCCTTGACGCAACACCTGCATACTCTGAACCGGTTGTGCCGATTGTACGGGCCACCCCATTCTCAGCAAACAGCGCAGATTCTCTGAAACGGATAGAAGTCACACGGTTTGTCGACCGGGTGATTGAGCGGTTCATCCCCTCGAGAACTGACACAGTAGTCCTCCTTCCCTGCTCTGCGCGAAAACCCTATTCGCTCTCTCAGAGCCATCGCAAATTCACGTTTGCCATCCAGAACCGCGCACATGAACTGATTTTGACATCTCCGATGGGGATTGTGCCACGTGAACTTGAGGCCATCTATCCGGCCGGCCATTATGACATTCCGGTGACGGGCTACTGGGATCGTGAAGAGCGCGAATTTATATCGGCATCTCTTGCACGTTACTTTGAAAAACATCAGTTCGGAAGGGTCATTGCACATCTGGATGAAAAGACCCGTCTCCTTGCAGAGGATGCGGCACGACGTGCAGGCATAGAGATTGAATCTACCTGTGCCGATGGCCGCCCGACATCCCCAGAATCTCTCCGAAATCTTGATGAATCTCTGAGAGGAAATCGCAAATCTTCACCGGATATCATCCGGGGCACCCTTTCGTGGCAGTTTGACCTGGATGTTGACACCAAACGTTTGATGCTCAAAGGGCGGCGGGGTCGCCAAAAAGTGATGAGTGGACACACCCAGTTATTCAGTCTTGATGAAACGACCGGGCTGATGCGCCCCACGATGGATGGATGGAATATTCTCGGTGACCGATACCATGTGTACATTGACGATTTCATCCCGCAGGGGGATGTCCTTGCGCCCGGCGTTATCGATGCTGACCCGGCAATACGCGAAGGCGATGAGGTATTTGTCAGCGGTCCGCGTGCACAGGGGGCAGGTAAGGCGTTCATGGGTGCAAAAGAGATGTTGCATTCAACCCGCGGTGTCGCAGTAAAGTTGCGTAAGGTAAAGAAGGGATAACTCCCAATCTTAATGACATTATTTGTATCTCCTGGAGATGGCGTTGTGGACAGGATAATAAAAAGAACCCAAATTGCGGATAATATCTACGAATTCTGGATCAATGCACCCCATGTTACGAAAACAGGGCGGGCAGGACAGTTTGTCGTACTTCGTATTGATGAAACTGGGGAGAGAATCCCCCTGACTATCTCTGCCACACGCAAAGATGACGTCAGGATTGTCTTTATGGCAACCGGCAAAACAACCCAGCAGCTGGCTACCCTTCAGGAAGGAGAGTGTATCCGCGATATCGCAGGCCCTCTTGGGACACCTTCTGATGTCAAGAAATGGGGTCGCTGTGCGGTGATCGGTGGTGGCGTTGGTATTGCCTGCCTTCCAATCCTCGCACGGGAACTCAAAGCTGCAGGAAATGAGGTTACAGGCATCATCGGTGCGCGAAATGCTGGACTTCTTTTGCTCGAAGATGAACTCCGCGAGGCATGTGACGACCTTGTTATCTGCACTGATGACGGTTCAAAAGGGTTTCACGGATTCCCTGCTGATATTCTCAAAGAGAAGGTTGCTGCAAAAGCATTAGATGCAGTCTGGATTATAGGTCCTGCTATCATGATGAAAATAACCTCGCTTGCTACCCTTGATTCCGGCATTAAGACCTTTGTCAGCCTGAATCCCATCATGGTTGACGGCACCGGCATGTGCGGTTCATGTCGGGTGACTGTCGGCGGCGAGACTAAATTTGCCTGCGTTGATGGCCCGGAATTTGATGCGCATCAGGTGGACTGGAACGAACTGATGAACCGTCAGCGCACCTACAACCCACAGGAAAAGGAATCTCTTGAGCATTATCATGAACACAAATGCCGGTGTGGTGACCACTAATGAA
This sequence comes from Methanomicrobiales archaeon, assembly GCA_012523385.1. Taxonomy (GTDB): domain Archaea; phylum Halobacteriota; class Methanomicrobia; order Methanomicrobiales; family Methanomicrobiaceae; genus Methanogenium. The sequence goes on along the minus strand of JAAYIO010000026.1, from coordinate 4,401 downwards.
GAACCGACCTGCAGAAGAACGTATTCGCGATTTTAAAGAGGTGGCAACCGGCCTCTCTGCGCAGGATGCTGTTTTAGAGGCACTGCGGTGTATGGGATGCCCCCGCCCATCCTGTGTGAACGGATGTCCGGTGTCTATTGACATTCCGGGGTTTATTGAAGCAATAGCCCAGGAGGACTTCAGGACTGCTGCGCGGATCATTAAACAGGACAATATGCTCCCTGCAATATGTGGGCGTGTCTGTCCTCAGGAAACACAATGTCAGGGCACCTGCATTCTTGGTAAACAATACAAACCGGTGCGTATTGGAGCGCTGGAACGGTTTGTTGCAGATTGGGAACGGGAGAATGGTGTTGAAGCACCAACGACTGCACCGCCAACCGGAAAGCGGGTGGCGATTGTCGGGTCGGGTCCTGCCGGTATCACGGCAGCGTCTGAATGTCTCCGGGCAGGTCATGCGGTCACCATTTTTGAATCTCTCCATGAGGCAGGTGGGGTACTTACCTATGGCATTCCGTCGTTTAGGATGCCAAAAGATATCGTAAAATTCGAGATCGATCAGGTTCTTGCCTTGGGTGCGAAACTGCATTTGAACCATATCGTCGGACGAAGTGTGCCGGTTGATGAACTCTTGGCTTATGATGCGGTATTCATCGGTACCGGTGCTGGTCTTCCCTACTTCATGGGTATTGAAGGCGAGAATTTCAACGGTGTTTACTCAGCGAATGAATTTCTCACCCGCATAAACCTGATGCATGCCGATAAATTCCCGGAGTATGATACTCCGGTTATCCGGGGAACCACGGTTGCTGTTGTCGGTGGCGGCAATGTGGCAATGGATTCTGCCCGTGTGGCCCGCAGGCTTGGGGCAAAGGTCTACCTCATCTATCGGCGGCGGGAAGAAGACCTGCCTGCCCGCGAGGAAGAAGTGAAGAACGCGGCTAAGGAAGGGGTGGAGTTCATCTGTTGTGCAAATCCAACCTGTATTCTGGGCGGTCCCGGAGTGCAGGGTATTGAATGCACGCGGATGGATATGTGTGAATTAGATGATAGTGGGAGACCCGTCCCTCGTGCCTGTACTGGAGAAGGGAGTACATTCACCCTCGATGTGGATGTGGTTATCGAAGCCATCGGACAGGGCCCGAATCCCCTTCTGGCAGGTCTCATTCCCGGACTGAAACGGGGCAAACGCGGTAATATTGAAGTGGATGAGGATGGAAGGACTTCTATTCCGCATGTGTTTGCAGGTGGCGATATTGCAACCGGCGCTGCAACCGTTATCTGGGCGATGGGGTCTGCAAAGACTGCCGCGGCTGCTATGAATCGGATGCTTGCCGAGACTGAAGAATAATATTCTTTTTTTGACGGAATGATTGCCGGAATGATTGCCGGTAACGGAAAATCTTGGTAACGTAAAACACGTCCGCAAGAATTCGGTGTGATCAATAATAAAAAAGAAAAATAAGAGTAAAAGAATTCGGCTCTTCACCGGATACGAAATTATTGTTATCTGATAACTTTGATACCTTCATTATCCACTTTTGTTTCGATAGAAATCTCTAACCCCAGTGGTTTCAAAACAGCCTCAACCTCTGCACGGGATGATTCTGTCACGACAGATATGGTGGGGCCCACAGAACTCATCGCCACAAACTCGAACCCTGCCTCCCGGAGATGGCTCATATACTGATAGATCATGAAGCTGTTGTGCTCCACTTCCGCACGTTTTGAGCCACGGAATTCTATTTCCCAGACGACATCTCCTGCACGCCTGAGATCATCATGGATAAGGGCGGGGATGAGGTCCATCAAGACCATATATGCCTTGAGTTCCCTGTCTCGGTAATCGAGCACCCGTGCCCGGTTCATCAAAACACCGAATTCCCCCTCTCCTGCAGTGTCTGCCTTCACTGGTGGAATGATGATGAACACATTCTTGTCTTTGGCAAAGGGATGGCAACAGATCAGGGTCAGTTCATCTCCAAGTACTGCCATGCCACCGTAGGCGACCGCAGCTGGCCCGACACCCGTCTCAAATCCCTGTACGACCTCACCGGTTGCGGTTTCTTCGACATAATTGTGACCGACCAGAAGACGCAGTTGTTTTGTTGACAGAGGCGAGCCAATGGCGATATTCACTGCATGTGCAACCGCAGTGAGAACAGACCCTGTTGACCCGAGGCCGACATGTCTTTGTTCGTGGTCTGCCACCGTGATGTTGAATCCGCCGGTATAGCCGGTTACTTTCAGTAACACTGCTACTAAGTGGCGGAGCATCGGCACACGCGAATAATCTATGTTGATACCGGATGGGATGCATTCAACGGTTGCCGTGGAATAAAGCTGAAGAGCAAACCCAAATCCGCCTCCCCCGGGTCGGTTCGGTGCGAACCGGTTCATGTCGAGCACGGTCAGGTGGATACGTGCAGGTACGCGGACAGTTACAGGCGTTTCTGAGATTTCAAGTGAGTATTCTGTATCAAATCCCAGCGTATTGATGTGATCTCCGGGTGAGAACGGCGCAAAGTCATACTCGATAAGGTCAAGGTCTCCACCCCGGATGGTTATTTTTGACATTTTTTATTACCCCTTTCGGTCAAAGAAGATATTCTTGCCTGATGCCCGGACAGGTATCGCGTATGCAACCGAGCACCCCGGCAACCAGTCAAGACTCAGTGCCGCTACTCCTGCGGAGTACATGACTCGGTTATCGAGGTTATGCATGGCGGCAGTCTTTACTGCGGAACCAACGGCAATGCCCAGGTCTGCCATCTTGATGACACAATTTGGCCCTGAGAATGGATGGTTCTGATCTCTTTCTTGCCATGCATCGGCCATCTCTGTGCAGGTGGCATATCCACACCCTCCGCAGTTGAGATCAGACGTGGTGCCGCCAGCGCATCCAAGGATCACGCATGCATCAGCGGATCTGATGTTTTCAGCATCACGGCTAAAAAAACCCATGCCGTCACGCTCTCCAATCCGCTTCATCTCATCCGCGAGGGAGTTCAGTTCATCGCCGGATTTTACTATGGCTGAGATTGAATCAGTTCCTTTCCCTTTCGGGGCGGTCCGTGCAGAGAGGACCATGAGATCTGCCACCATTCCTGCCGCACGGGTTTCAGGATTCATATCAGATATGAGCAGAAGCCGTAATAATAAACCTCCTATGTAATGTGTCAAAATCCCTTGGATTATCTGCGAGTATGGTCAGTAATCGAGAAGGGCGCATCTGATGTAAGCCGGCCTTTTATGATAAGGCTATATCTGAATTGGTAAGGATGCGGATACATGGAATACGAGTAATACGGGAAGCTAATGAAATAAAAATAGAATCGGTTTGTTTGAGAGAATTTCTTTCAGAATGTAAAAATTGGTTTGGAACGGATGTAAAAGATCGGATCGTTACTCGTATTCACGTTTTGAATACGTGCACTCATCCGAGTCCCCGCCTTTTCTGACGATATGAAACCATTCCCTGAGAGATTTCAGGGTGCCAAACTGATCATACCGGCGCATAGAGAACCCGACTTTCATCTTGGGACAGAAGCAGACTTTTCCTTCATGGACAATCCGCCGCGCAATTTCAAGGTCATCGCCAGCGTCACAGACCTTGTATCCGCCAATCTTCAGGAAGGCATCTTTTCGAAACGCGGTATTACATCCCAGTGTGTAATAGAGCATCTTTGTGTAATAGCCCACACGGGAAAAGGTATTGGCAAGACCAAGGTTGATTTTATTTTTTATGCCTTTCTCGAGCGGATAGACGGTTCCATAAACAGCTACCGCTTCAGGGTGTGCGCCAAATTCGGCATAAATGGTCTCAATCCACTTCGGGGGCAGGATACAATCCCCGTCTGTGGTAGCGATGATATCGGCTGTTGCGATGTCGGCCCCGTCATTTCTTGCACCGCCTACCTTTGGACGTGTCTGGATGATGACCTTGTCTGCATACTGTGTTGCAATATCGCGGGTAGTGTCCTTTGAATTCCCGTCCACCACGATGAGTTCATAATCTGAACGCTTCATCGTCTGGTTACAGAGTGATTCAAGGCACTTGCCGATATTTTTCTCTTCATTATATGTGGGGATAACTACTGAAACTTTCATGGTTAGTCACCGGTGATAGTGCGTATCTGCTCAAATACCGTTGGTATCTATTTGTTGGTAACAATACTTGAACGTGTGGAAAAGTGGATTTGAGTTGAAGCGTTATCTGAAAATTCTAACAAAACGGGAACGGGGAGGGTTGTTCATTTCCCAAAAAATAAATCCGTCTCCCTTAACGATAGAACTCCGGGTAAAAACAACCGGAATGTCTTCTATACCGACCAATTTCCCGTTTTTGTTCCAGACAGAATAAATCTGATCCATGGTAGATTCATTCACTTCCGTATCTTT
>JAAYIO010000258.1 GCA_012523385.1 Methanomicrobiales archaeon | reverse complement strand
CACGCTTTTTTGCCTTCATCGCAATTCTGAAATTCAGCAGAGGGGCGATAACAGAGGGCAGAAACCCTTTTCGTTCGGGATGTGCCAGTGTCTCCGGAGAGATATTGTAATTCACGATGATAGAAGGATAAAATGAGGTAAAGTCAATCTGGGTAGCTCGGCCGTAGAGACCCGGCACTGGCTGGAGAATCAGGCCCCCACGGTCATCCAGCCGCACATCCCCGCAGGTACGGGTAGCCTCTGCATCGCTTTTCCGAAATGGCACAGCAATACCCTGTTTGAGGGCTTCTGCACATTCGTAGGATGAGATGATGGTACCCGGCGTAAACCGGCTGGTCAGGTTGGGCGGGATGCCTGTGAGACGGGACGCAAGAAATACGCCTGCAAGTCCCCCTGTTCGATACATAAAACTTGCATCCGTATCGATAAGCACCCGCCCCTCCGGGATAAGGGCAGGAGGACGATGCCGCATCTGGCCGTAACTCGTATAGGACTGCTCCCGCATCCTCCGGTACCTTCCGGTTCTGCTCAGGGCACAGGGAATGCCTGACTTTTCTGCCGCAGAAAGAATCCGGTCTGCCCAGCGGTCAATGCCGGAAAAGAGTACCAGGTCAGGATCAACATCTGTGATGACCGTGAAGAGATCATGCACCACCGCTGTTTCACTGCCCCGGAGACGATGGGTGCGATCACCGCTGACCTCAACATCGGTAAAGGCAGACCCGGTCTCCGGCCGTCCGGCAGGCTGTACAGTGAGCGTCGTGAGGGGATGATCGGTGTCTGCGGTAAACGGATTCGTTGTTTCTTTGCTACACGGCATGCATCCTTTCGCTACGCAGTAGAGCTGTTCTTTTCGCAGGTCGACATTATACAGAGCGGCACGAAACTGTGTCTGCCGCTCAATTCCCTCGGCAACATCCCGCGGAGCATAGATACGGTATCCCTCCTCCTTTCCGTAAATGGTCTGGAATGTGCACGGGGATGCACCATACTCCCCGGTGAGGGCCTCCACCATCTCCCAGTGGGCGGTTTCATCGGGAAGGGCAAAGTAGAACGGCGAGCGAAACTCACGGGTGAAAGATTCCGCACGTCCATCGGTCTTTGTCCAGAGCGTCATTTTCCCGGGAGCGGGCACGATATCAAATATCCATGGTGCGGTGAGTGTCATTGCCAGTCGCCGTCCCAGAGGTTTTTCTGTACACTGCGTTTGCCAATATCTGCGGTTTTCTTCTCCGGACTCCGTTTACGCACCAAAGCAGACGGTGTCTCTTTCTCCACTATCTGCACAACCGTGTGTGCTGCAGGCGCCATCATTGCAATATATTCGTCCCACTTCGGAGCGATCATAAGGACAGCCGCCTCCTCCGCCTTCTCTCTGCAGAAGAGACCAAACGCTTCGGCCACCTCGGGAGCATCGGCATAGACCGAGCGGTCATGCTCGATGATGATACATGATTCATAGGCTTCCGAGAGGATGGTGAGATACTGGTAGGCGGTGAGTGCCCTGCGGACGCTGAATCGCCCGTGTTTTCGGTCTGCGGCTGTCAGAATGGGAGGATAATTCCCGCTGACATACAAAACCTTACGCCGGTCCTCCCTGAGAGACCGGATGATAACCGGCGTTAGATCGGCATATGGTGCAATTACGATGGAGAACGAGCCTTCCGGAAGTGAACACACCCGTGCGAGATCATAATGCATGGTAATATCTGTTGGATGCCGGTAGCATATGAGTCCCATCCGAGGGCGGTGCGAAAGTGAATTTTTGGTGTGGGGGGATCGTTGTTACTACCAAAAACAAGATTTTCTGTGATTGTCACTTCGGGTAAATGAGGGAATTTCTGCAAAGAAATAAAGGAAATATGCGATTATTATTCACTAAAAACAGTATCGGTGTTAGTCAGAGGATTTCAGAGTAAAAAACAAAAAATGATTAGGGGTTTCAGGCAAACGGGCTGTCCTGATTCAGGGCAGCAAGAAGGAGACGAATGCCTGCCTCCACATCACCGATGTCAACGACCTCGACCGGAGAGTGAATGTAGCGTGCAGGGATAGAGAAAGGAATACTTGGGATACCGCCTCGCACAAGGTGAATAATGGTAGCATCCGTATTCCCGCCGGTGCCAACCTCAAGCTGGTAGGGAATCTCTGCCTTGTCTCCGGCCTCACGCAGCCAGTCTGCAAGTTTCCAGTCGGCCATAAGGCCACGGCCCTGTGCACTCACAAGAACCAGCACCGGCCCTTTTCCCATCACAGGACTTGCTTCTTTCTTTGTAACGCCCGGATGATCGCCGGGGATGGTGACATCGGTTGCAATCGCACAGTCCGGGTCAAGCGTGAATGCACTGACCTTTGCCCCTTTCAGACCGAGTTCTTCCTGTACTGTAAACACCCCGTAGATGGTGTGCGGACTCTTTGTCTCCTTAAGTACCTTGATGAGAAGGGCAACACCGACACGGTTGTCAAGCGCCTTTCCGGTGACACGGTTGTTGGCAAGTTCGGTTAATTCACGGTCAATGGTGATGGGTGTGCCGATTTCAATGCCCATTTTGGCGACATCTTCTGCGGATGTGGCCCCGATATCGATAAAGAAATCCTCTATCTTAACCTCCTTCTTACGGTCCTCAGGAGTGAGCAGGTGAGGAGGTTTTGCTCCGACAACGCCCATGACCGGCCCCTTTTTGCTGTGAAGGATGACCCGCTGGGTGTAGAGCACCGGCCCAAACCATCCGCCAATGGGAACAAACCGGATGAATCCTTCATCATCGATATACTGCACCATCAGACCGATCTCATCCATGTGGGATGCAACCATGATCTTAAAGTCGCCGCCCCGCCGGATGGCAACGAGGTTGCCCATACCGTCTTCGGTTATTTCATCTACATGACCTTCCAGTTCAGCGCGGATAATATCACGAATTGAGCCTTCATAGCTGGAAAGTCCATGTGCATCTGAGAGTTTTTTAATGAGTTCTTTTACCATAATTCTTCACTATCTCCTTCTAAATTGTCTGAATGCGTTCAAGTGCTAACTGAATATCATTTCGTGAGGCCGCATAACTAAACCTCGCGTATCCGGCAGACCGTTCTCCAAATGCATCCCCGGGGATGATGACGACGCCTGCATCAATAATAGCACGGAATGTCTGTTTGTCCATCGGGACAAACATATAGAATGCACCTTCCGGTTTCGGGAAGGTAAATCCGCACTCGGTAAGACCGTTATAAAGCATATCCCGGCGTATGCGGTATTCCTCACGCATCGCGGTGACACAGGCATTGTCACCAGTGTATGCGGCAACTGCGGCATACTGCGAGATAGAGGTGGCGCAGGTCTGGCAGTTCTGGTGCACCTTGATGGCCTCTTCGATGACCTCGCCGGGGCCTGCCATAAACCCAAGGCGCCATCCGGTCATGGAGTAGGTCTTACTGGTGGCATTGATGGTGATGACATCATCCCCATACCGCCCGGCACTGTAATGCGGTTTGTCGTAGGCAAAGTGTTCGTAAACTTCATCCGATATGATGGTGACACCATGGTCATTGCCGTACTCGACAATGGCACGGATGGTCTCTTCACTCTCCACCGTGCCGGTGGGATTGCCGGGTGAGTTTAAAACAAAGACACGGGCACCGTCCATCTGTTCCTTGCAGACCTCTACATCGAGCCGGAGGTCTGGTGTCAGAGGAACTCCTTCGGGTCTGCCACCGGCAAGCACCGTGCACGCCTCATACGAAACAAATCGCGGATCCTGAAAGAGCACCCGGTCTCCTTCATTTACTAAGGTAGAGATTACCACAAAGAGTCCTTCTCAGGCACCAGCAGTGACTATCACCTCACCGGGAGTATGCGAGACACCGTTTTCCCGCGCAAGTTTTCGGCATATTGCTTCACGCAACTCGGGCAGACCGTAATTAAAGGTATAACCCGTGTGGTTGTTTCGTATGGCCGCAATCCCTGCCTCTTTGATATGCTCCGGTGTCGGGAAATCCGGCTGACCGATACCGAGATTAATGGCGTCAGGTGATGCAGACTGGAAGAATTTTCGGATGCCTGACATCTCGACATCGCGTACGCGCTGTGAAATCCGCCCTGTATATGAGACCATTTTTGACCTACTCAATATTTGCGTGCCGGCCTTTGAGGTCTTTTTCTTCGCACTGCGTAATCTCCATAATTGACGAAATGATGGCATCGGAAAATACCATCGCAGATGTCTCAAAGATGGTGCCAAGGGGTGCAAAAGAGCGGTGTTCGCCCCGCATCTGCCTGACCTCATACTCCGCAGATTCATCTTTGACATCATCGCGGTGGCTTTCTATTACCATCACACAGTCTGCAATCCGTCCAATGCGTGAATCCGCATTTGACGTCACCAGACAGAGGCGTCCGCCAATGGATTTGGCCGTCTCACAGAGTTCAGCGATGGATTTTGTTTCTCCTGACCCGGAGTAGGCCACAATGGTGT
>JAAYIO010000257.1 GCA_012523385.1 Methanomicrobiales archaeon | reverse complement strand
GCTCAACCATCGTGTTCTGCCTCTCTCTTGCGCCGCTCATACCGTTCGGGTTTTCAAACCTCACGGTGGCAACCATGCAGGCGATATCCGGTGCGGGATTTCAGGGAATTGCCGCGATGGAAATTTATGACAACGTCGTCCCCTACATTGGCTCCGAGGAAGAGAAGATGGAGCGTGAGCCTCTGAAGATTCTGGGATCATTGGATGGCTCAATCATTCAGAATGCACAATTCAGCGTGTCTGCGAGCTGTCACCGCGTGCCGGTGATCGACGGGCACACCATGGCGGTCTGGGCCGATACCCGGGCGCCAGTGGCCGATGTCATTAAAGCATATCAAACATATAAACCACCCATCTCGGGACTGCCCCACCTCCCTCATGAGTCCATTCATTACGCTGACCAGCCGAACCGGCCCCAACCACGGCTGGATCGGATGCGCGGAGAGGGCATGACGGTCTCGGTGGGAAGGATTCGTGAAGGCCTGCGGTATGTGGCAATGGGACACAATACCATCCGGGGTGCTGCCGGTGCCTCGGTGCTGAATGCTGAGCTGATTGTCTCAAAAAAATACATCTGAGGTGACCTACAAGTGATTAACGATAATACCGTATTCGTCGGAAACAAACCCGTGATGAACTATGTTCTGGCAGTGATTACGCAGTTTAACAATGGTGCAGAGGAGGTCTCGATAAAGGCGCGGGGAAAAGCGATATCACGGGCGGTTGACACTGCAGAGATTGCCCTGAACCGCTTTCTCAGTGATGTCGAAAAAAAAGAGATCATTACATCCACCGAAGTCATTGACACGGACAGCGGTCAGACCAATGTCTCCAGTATAGAGATTTTGCTCGCACAGCACCGATAAACTCCTCACTTCTTTTTTTACCGCCACCAGAAAGGCTATTACCCTCCCTGACAGACCTTTCAGGTATGAAACTGTTGCCGGGCATGCTCTTTACCCTGATGCTTATTGCAATGGCGATACCTGCAGGAGCAGCAGTGCCGAATCAATACAGTTACATCACGGTAACCGACTGCATCATACAATTACACGACGATGACGCGGTGATCGATCTCAATTATTCCATTGACCCGGGTATTGAGCTTCTCGTGCACTTTCTGGGGAAGTCTGACCTGAAGCGAAAGCTCGGTACAATCACGGGGTATCCCAAGGCACGCTACCAGATGATTGGTATGGATCACGCAACAATACACGTCAGCGGTGCCTCTCAGAACTATGGAAGTGGTTCCTACTGGTTCCCCGACCATACGTTCGGGATTGAGATACCTGAGATAACCGTTATCTCTCCTCAGGCGGATCGATACTACAATATGACTCAGACGGTTCCGGGTATGGGCTATTTTGGCACAAAGAATAAAGCATAATCCTTTTTTTAGGAACCGTTCGGGATACCTGATATTCCCGCCTACGCGGTTGAATCAGTAATACCATTTCCAGATTCAGCCAGAGATTTCAGTGCGGCTATTTTTTCAAGCGATTCGCCAGACAACACCCGATAGCAGAGGGTATTTGTGGGGATAACGTCTGCCGCATCCACCGGCACAGATTATTTTCCCGGTGGCAGGGGTATGTTTTGTTTATGCTGTTTGTCTGTTGCAAAAACTGTTCCGTCCATACCGTTTGTATCGTCATTGATCTTCGCATGCGATCCCTTGGTGTGAAGCCCTTTCCCTCAGAGGCCGTTAAAACAGATCGGTTTGTCTCTCTTCTGCACGGCACGTGCTGTCTCTGCCTCTGCGAAAGAGTGCGATCTGACACGGCGGTACCTGCGCCACCCGGCCATGAACTTCCAAAGATCGTTCTCATAACCGGGCAGAATAAAAAAAGGGAACAAAACAAATTAATTTTTGGTGGGACGTTTCCGGTCTTTGTCTTTGGTCTTTGGCTCCTTGATCTCTGGTGCAT
>JAAYIO010000256.1 GCA_012523385.1 Methanomicrobiales archaeon | reverse complement strand
TCCTTATCCATAGGTGGCATCTCTCCTGCAATACCATTTCCGCACCAAGAATGGTGAAGATGCTTGTTCAGAGCGATACATTCAGCAATTTGTCAGACGATCAGCAGGTTTATCCCGAATAAGAAATAATAAAAATTCAATGAGATCTGGTGTTTTTGTCTCTGTTCTGGCAGTGGTGTTGGTATTGACGCTCTTTGCTGGGTGTATGGAAAATGGGTCAGATGCGTCTGACACGGTTTCGGACAGCACTATTCAGGCGAAAACATCGGCAGACGCCCGATACGAATCCGGAATTTCTGAATACGCGAACGGGAATTACCAAACGGCCGCGGATTATTTTGAAGAGGCTAAAACTCTTTACACCGGTGCCGGTCTCCATGATGCTGCCCTTTTAGCAAAGAAAAAGAGTTTTACCTGCATACGGGCGGGTGGCGAGTATGAACTCAATGAAACAGAGGCGAAAGCATCCCTCAGGGAAAAAGCAGACGGGATTACTGATGGCGAGATTTCAGACTGGCTTTCAAACTCTGCTCAAACGCTCTTCTCTGACGGACAGACGTGGTACTTCTACGATACTGCAGCAAACTATCTCTACGAAAACTACCACCTTTTGCAGAAAAAAGATTCGCTTGATTTTGAGTACATGAGCCGCGATGTTTTATCCGGCAGAATGCCAAATACCGAATCACCGTATTTCAATCCGGTTCATTACCAGGGCACAGAAAAATTTGTGATCCCCGGGGATTTTTTAACCGGCAAAGGAATGATACGGATCTGGTTCCCTCTTCCGTTAGAGACCGAGTCCCAGACTGACGTCTCGGTTTCAAACCTCTCGTATGCAAAGTATATAGTAAATGGCCCCATAACCGAAGGGGGAATAGGATATGTCTTTTATGAGATTCCGGCAGAAATTATTGACGGCGATCTCACCATTACCGCTGATATCGGGTTTACCTCGTATGAACAGGGATTTTATGTTGACCCTGCACTCGTTCTGCCCTACAATACAAAAGACCCCGAGTATATCCTGTACACAAAGTCTGACCGAAATATCGAGATCAATGATGCGATTAAAGCAAAAGCCCTTGAAATTGTAGGAGATGAAACAAATCCCTATAATCAGGCCATCATGATTTACACCCATATCATTGAGACATACCCGTATAGCCACGTCCCGCACCTGTCGCTTGATACCATAGTTCCTAAGACTGCGGAATCGACCTATATGCTAGAGACCGGACACGGGGACTGTGGAACACAGAGTATGTTTTTTTCAGCCATGTGCAGGTCACTGGGGATTCCTGCCCGTGCAACCGGCGGTTATCAGATGATTCTCTCTGAGAAACCCGGCCCACATTTCTGGGCAGAATATTATATTGAAGGATATGGCTGGATTCCCTGTGATCCAACCGTTGCAGAAGCGGCTGACTGGGTTGATATATCCGATTCAAAGAGAAATGCGTTTAAAGAGTATTTTGGGCACAATCTTGATAATCCACGGTTTGTGATTCAGAAAGATGTAGATGCCGAAATGCTACCTGCATTACCTGATGATGCGATTTTGTTCAGGCTTGTTTTGCAGATGCCTGCGGTTATCTATGATGAGTCCGATGTGGATATTGCGTTGTATTCCGGAGAATGGTTTTCGGTTGATTTGAAGGCGACTTCACCCTGAAAAAGACTAAAAATCCTGGTTACCTTTTTTCTGGTGGAATGGTAATGGAGGGGCTGGATATTCCCTCCATCACATAATAGATGCAAAGATCACTATCCGAAGTTTCTGTTGCCCTTTCTTCGGGAACGGAGCCATGGAGGATAATGAAACGCAGATGTTTAAATCCCTTGATTATTTTGAGCCGTTCGAGTGCATGCTGGACATAGGTGTGTATTTCCTAACCTTTTTCTTCACCAAGCATTCGTCCAATCAATGCATTGTTCATATTGTCAATTGACTTAACTATCGGGGAGGCTGGGTTTATTGAGTATTGTGGAATCCTGGCATTGCTGGTATTGAGAATTCCCCATTTGACAAACTTTTTTACCACTCTGCCAACCGTAACACGACTGACTCCTGCTTCCTCTGATAATTCAGTGATATTAAATCCAATACCCTCAAGAGGCAACAGGAATTCAAGGAGTCGCATTTCACAGGTGTTACCGAACACCCCTTCAAATGGTCGGGTCAATTCTCATATCTCCAATGGGTTCAATTATTCAATTTTGTATCTCCATGGTGGGTCCGTACGCCGGAAAAATGAACATGGTCTGTATAGTAATGGTATCGTGTGTGATAAATATATTTTACATTGTGTCAGTAACGAATGGACTTTATTTATGACTTTTCAGCCTTAAACGGACTCAATTTCAATTATCTGTAATCCCACGAACCCCTTTAGCTCATTGGGTTCGGGTGGTTCGTTTGTTTCAAGATAGAGAGTGATAGCCTCATTGAGACGTTTTATCAATGCATCATAAGATTTTGCCTGGGTGAAACACCCCGGCAGGGAAAGGACAGAGGC
>JAAYIO010000025.1 GCA_012523385.1 Methanomicrobiales archaeon | reverse complement strand
TTTTTGCGCTCAATGCCGAGCGGTTTGAAACCAATCTTGTTGAAGCAGCAGGCGGCACCTGTGTGAATAAGCGTATGGAGCGGAAAGGAAAACCCGGCGTAAATATCCCGGCAGATGAGCTCAATCTGTTTAATCCTGAATATATGTTCATATCCGGGTTTCTTTCTTCCCCGGCATCGGATTATATCCATTACTGCGCTACGCATGGCATTGTAACGGAGGCCACACGGAGAGGCAATATCTTTAATGTCCCTGCGGGATGGGACTTTGGCAGTCCTCGCTGGATTCTTGGATTTATGTTTATTGCAAATACCATCCATCCTGAGATATTTTCTTTTGATCTAAAAGAGGAAGAGCGGGAATTCTATCGAAAATTCTATGGGATTACGTCTGGTGAGATTGTGCAGAACCGGGATTTCTCCCGGCCGTCGGTGTAGGGTAATACACAATCCACCCACGTATTTTTCAGAAAAACAGATTTTTTTAGTAAATTCAGACAAGGAAAACATTTTTTACATAGGTATTCCCATTCCAACGCATTATACTGTAATGTAAGAAATATCCTGAGGTTATCGAGCGTCTTTGGGATGCAATTATGGACAATCAATGAGAGGAATTAGATGTCTTTTTCGTTATTCCTCCTCGTCTGCCTCCAAATCCTTCATCGAGACAATCCTGATTCCACTGGAGCAGTTACTACATCCTTCACCGCACTCGCCGCCGCAACCCAACACTGCCTTTTTTATTTTGTCTACTAATCCGCTCTTTTTTTTCGTCGGGATTTTTTTGGTCATATGTGTGTAATCACTCCTAATTTCTAAATAGTATTTGGATAGTCATGGCAAGAATGGAAAATAAGAGTTATTATCCAAGATATTTTGAAACAAAGGTAGGAAAATGAGGTCAAATATCGGATTTGACACAATCCGTCATGTGATTTCTTCCTCTCACCGCACCTCTATCTTTGGACCGCCTTCCTCCCCAGAATACGTATCTCTAAATGCAACATCCACATGCGGGTAAGGAATCTCAATACCTTTTGCGATGAACTCGGTATGAAGCGAACGCAGGAGGTCAGCTTTTGTGCCATAATAGTCAGGCGTCTTTGTCCAGCAACGAAGGGTGAATTTTACGGAGAATTCTGCCATTTCAGAGAAGATGACCTTTGGTTCAGGGGTAGCCAACACATTTGGATGGTTCTGAGCTATAGAGAGCGCAACCTGCACTACCTCGGTCATATCAGACTCATAACTCACCCCGAATGACTGATCAATACGACGTTCCGGATTTCTCGAATAATTGATGATCGAGCCATTCCAGGCTTTTCCGTTCGGTATCGTGATGATATTTGATCCGCCCGCGGTAATCTGGGTTGCCATGATCCCTATCTCCTGCACAAAGCCCCAGTGGCCCGCAATGGTGACCTCCTCGCCCTTATCAAAGACGTTCATCGAGGCAATCCAGATGCCTGCTGCGAAGTTATCGATGGTGTCTTTCATCCCGAAGCCAACGACAAGGCCAACAACCGCAGAAAGACCTAAAACAATGCCGTTGACATCCACACCCAAAAAGCTCACGGCTATAAGAACGACGATAATATAGAGGAGAATGGAGATGATGCGTTCGATGAGACCTGTTGCGATCACATTCATGCGGCCCTGTTTTCTGAGTATCCCCTTCATCCAGCGGACAAGGATTTTTGCAATAATATATCCAAAAACAAGCGTTAGTATAGCAACGATCAGTGTCCCAGGGGTGATATTCAGTGAATCACCCAACAGGGTTACACCCGCTGAACTTTCGGTGTTTTCCGTGAAAATCTGCATCTTTTTTACCTTCTTTTTCTTTTTAATGCACCCCTGAGAGGTGCAAAGACCGGTGTTGCCCGATCATACATCACTGTACGGGATAGGGATTATAAAGTCATATCTTTGGACAACATGTATATGATAATAATGGGTTGGGTGGGAACAGAAGGATGGAGCCACCTCAAAACACAAAAAGAATAGAGCAAAGATTTACGAAATCTCTGGCAATTGAGTGGTCAAATGCAAAAAAATCCGCATTGACTCTTTTTGTTTCTTCAAAAACGCCGAGAGAGAGATTTGAACTCTCGCGGTGCAGAACACCAGAGGCTTTCGAGGCCCCCGCCTTACCGGACTAGACAATCTCGGCACGAAAACTGTGCGGACTGATATTGACCTTCTGTGAGTATAATAGTAACGAAGAAGAGGCATGCAGAAACTCAAACCGCTCAGTGCCATTCTCCGCTGGAATGCGCAAGATGCGTGAGTGTTTGATAGTATGGTCTGACGGATTTTTTAACCAGAACATTGAATATGATAAATAAAATTGCCTGAAACACGCAGAAGGGCGATTTGCGGGGACGGAAGGCAAATGATCATCTTTTTCCGGCATAAAGAACGGATCTACATAGTAAGCGGTGCCCTCCATGAGTGACGTCTATCTCTCTTCCGGAATGTGCCGCACTCTAAGGGAGTATCCTGAGACATGAAATGCGTAATCAAGGCAGACGGAACAAAGCAGGCTTATGACCGGGACCGGGTGATGCGAACGGCCCGCAATTACGGGGTGCCGGAAGACTTTGTCATTGAAGTCGCCGAAGATGTTGAACGTCATCTCTATGACGAGATCCGTACCCGGGATATTCTGCGTATGGTTCATACTTTTTCACGCAAATACCACCCAAGGGTTGAAGATCGGACAAATGTGCGGCAGGCTATTGGAATTCTCGGTCCAAAACCAGACTTTGAACTCTATGTCCATGCGTTGTTGAAAGGGTCCGGCTACGAAGTGGGAGAAGGCAGGATACTCCAAGGTCGGTGCGGTGAACATGAAGTAGATGCCATCGCCCGCAAAGACGGCATCACCTATTTTGTTGAGGTCAAGCACCACCGCAACCACCACCGTGTGACGGGTCTTGACGAAGGGCGTATCGCACGGGCCATCGTCGAGGATGTACAGGAAGGCTACAAAGAGGGGCGGAACAGTTTCACCATCGATAAGGCGATGATCGTCACCAACACCAAACTCTCTGCCCATGCAAAACGGTATGCCTCCTGCTGGGATATCAAGCACATTGGATGGGACTTTCCGGAAGAGGAGAATATCGCATCAATGGTTTCCAATCGAAGCCTCTGCCCAATAACAATCCTCAAAGGTGTCAATGCCTGTACACAAAAGGGACTCTTAGATGCAAAAATTGTTACAGTAGGACAATTGCTTGGGGAGTCCCCCAGCGAGATTGCAAAGAGGTCAGGAATTCCGGAAAATGAGATATCGCAGCTGAGAGACCGGGCAAAAAAAATGGAGACATGATGCAGGAGTGCTGCCCGGAAGACCTCCTTGTGCACATTCACACGCATTACACTGCAAACATCAATTCGCCATGAAGGGCGGGCAGAAATGCCATGGAGAGTGACCCTCCCTATCTGAACCAAAATATCTTCCGGGCATAGATAGTCTGGTTCAAAAACCCTGATGACCAAAATTTCTTTGCCTCATATCCACCGACCCTCTGATGAACCTTGATCCGCTGGATTTCAGCCGCGGCAAGGGTTTTTGGATCAAATTCACCTCTAAAGACTGATTATTATGGACATTACATTTGTTCAGGACCCCCAGTTCTTCTCTCTGGCGATCCTTCCCCTGCTGATCTTCACCGCCCGCGTCGCCGATGTCACCTTTGGAACACTCCGCATTATATTCATCTCGCGGGGAATGAAACTTCTTGCCCCGTTTGTCGGGTTCTTCGAGGTAATTATCTGGTTAGTTGCCCTCGGACAGATATTTCAGGATATTGGGAGTATCGTCAATATTTTAGCATATTCGGCTGGATTTGCAGTCGGCAACTTTGTTGGTATTCTCGTGGAGGAGAGGATGGGAATCGGATTCAACATTATCCGAATCATCACCCAGTGTGATGCAACAGACCTGATTTCTGCGCTGAAAACCAATGAATACGGAGTGACCGCCGTGGATGGGGCAGGAAAAAACGGCCCGGTAAAGCTGATCTTTTTGGTCGTAAAACGAAAAGACATTGAAAACGTGATTGGGATGGTGCAACAGTTCAACCCAACTG
>JAAYIO010000255.1 GCA_012523385.1 Methanomicrobiales archaeon | reverse complement strand
CCCATGTTGAATTAGTCAGGATAACCCCCCCTGCGGGTATGATTGGATATGCCATTGACATGAATGGCAATTCGTTTGTCACAGGAGAGGGGGCAGAAAAACAGCGTTCTTTGATTAAATCACTCTCAGACTATAATGAGGTGGGGGTATTCCGGGAAACACGCTTGCCCGCAGGGCAGTATCAGGCTCAGTACATTGTCAAACTCCACCCTCCTCTGCAGTATGATGACGAGGTTGCGCATTTCAACCTGAAACTTGCATCAACGCACATCCCTTACCGCTCAGTTGACATCACGATTCCGGCTGAGTATATCAAAGATATCTGGGTTCGTATGGACTCATATGAGACGGTGTTAGAGGATGGAAATTACCACATCACCGGAACCTCAGGCGAGAATGCACTGATTGAAATTGAGATGCTCCTTGACCCCGCATTTATCGGTGTCATGAGCGGATTTCCGGTAGAAACAGATAATGTCCGTCAGCAGACAGAGATTGCCGCATTAATATACAGCATTCCTCTGATGCTTGCATCGCTGATGCTTCTTCTCGCAAGAATCGGCGTTATTGCAGGACCCCTGTTTCTCATATTCATCTTTATGCGGCACGGACAGGAGAAGGAGGCAACTGTTCCTGAACACATCAGTTTTGTTCCCGACACCTCGCTCTTACCGTGGCAGGTTAACCTCCTCTTCAAAGGGGATGCCGTTAAATTTGATGAAAACGGCTATTATGCGACCATTCTCGACTTGCACCGCAAGGGCATCTTCCGTGTCACCGAACATGAAGACGCTTCCGGAGTGAATATCGAGGTCTTAAAGACCACCTCAGATGACGCCTATGAACGACGGGTGATAAACTTCGTCTCAAATGCAGGGACAGATGGTGTGCTTGATACCCGTTCCTTTACGAAAGCAGCAGATGCCGGGGGAGCAAAGATTGAGAGCCTGAATACATCACTCTCTGCACTGACATCAGAAGTAGAGACCTCTTTTACGGAACCGTATCTGGAAGAGGGCCGTGGACGGATTATTCCGCTCTTTGCAGCAGGCATTGCAATCTGTCTCTTCTCATTTTTCCTCTACTTTATCTGGCCTGCAACCGCATCCCTGTCTGTTCCTGCAGGAATACTGGGGTTAGTGATGGTGGGTCAGGGAATCATTGCCGTTGCATTCCCAACGACCCTCTTCGGTCGCTGGAAGGATGATAACTACGCTGAAAAACTGAAGTGGGATGCATTCCGTGCATTCCTTTCAGACTCTGCCATGATACAGCGTTATTCACCGGCAGACATGTCCATGTGGGGAGAGTGGCTGGTGTATGGCACTGCCCTTGGAGTCGGTCACAAGGTGGAATCAGCAATGGAGGCCCTCTCTATTAATGTAAAAGATACGGGTATGCCGCATTTCCATATGATGTATATCGGGTTTATTCCGGTCGCTCGCTATTCCCCTCCCTCGTCCTCCGGTGGTGGCAGCGGTGGCGGTGGCGGCGGATTCGGCGGCGGCGGCGGATTCGGCGGCGGCGGTGCCGGCGGCCGGTAATTCTTTTTCTTTTTTACTATTCCCTACAAAGGTACGTATTTATAGCATTAGCCTCAAGTGAGAATTTGGTGCTTATACCATGGAATTAACGCATGTTGAAGGCGATGACCGCATTCCGGTCACCGTCTTTTCCCTCAGTACCTGCGGACACTGCAGGGCGACAAAATCCTTTCTCGAAGAGAGGGGGATTGCATATGACTTTGTTGATGTCGATCTTCTCGAAGGAGATGCCTTTACTGTGGCATATGATGAGGTAAAAGCCTATAACCCACAGGGTTCGTTTCCGACAATTGTCATCGGAGAAGAGGAGACCGTCGTTGTCGGAGGCAGACTTGATGAGATTGCCGCTGCACTGGGGCTGAGTCTGTGATCTCACAATCTGATATTGACAAGAAGTATCTCGCGATGAAAGAACAGGCTGAATCGTGGGGGTATCATCTGAATCCCGATGAAACCTTTGCCAAAGAACTGGTGCATGGCATTTTAACAAATGTTGGTCGGTATGGGTTTGATGCCTGCCCCTGCCGCCTCTGTATTGGACCTCGGGAAGACAATCTCGACATTATCTGTCCGTGCGATTATCGGGATCAGGATCTCACCGATTTCGGCATCTGCTACTGTGCTCTGTATGTATCCAAGGATATTGCAACAGGAAAAATGCCGGCACCTGCTATCCCGGACAGACGACCCCCTTTGGGAAAATGTGAACCAAAAAAAGCTGAACCGGCTAAACCATCACCTTTGACAGGGTTAATGAATCTTCCGTTTCCGGTGTATCGATGCCGGGTCTGCGGGTATCTCTGTGCACGCAAAAACCCCCCTTCGGTCTGTCCGATATGCGGTGTTTCAGCAGATCGCTTTGAGAAGTATATTGAGTGATCCGGTACATATATACTAACATGGTTGCAGGTGAAATGTATCGGAACTATGCGGTTGATATTGTACTCCTTCCTCCCCCTGAGGTAATGGATGCTGCTATAAAGATCAACCGTATGCTCATTGAAAAAACCGGTAATACTTCCATTCAGCTGGATGTGACCAAACAGATACCTCATATATCCCTTGCAATGCGATGTATCCCCGGGTCGAGTCTGTCACAGTTGAATACTCCTCTTGAACAGCTGGCAAACCGGCTTATGCCCATGGAGATTGGCATTGAAGGGCTGGTATCAGTTGTTAATGAGGCGGGTGACCATGTCGTCGGTATTAATCTGGTTAAAGAAGATGTTCTCATGGTTCTTCATCGCAGTGTTGTGGCACAGTTGGCTACCTTACCCAAGGAACGATGTTCTCCGGCATCATTTGTCCGTGAGGATAATGAGGTGCTGACACCATTTACGCTAAACTATGTGCCTAATTATACAGAAAACGCAGGATATGAGAAATACTCCCCTCATATCACGCTGGGATATGGAAGTCTTGCAGAACTGGAAAATCTTCCGGTGGTGCCAAAGAAAGCCACATTCTCCACCCTTGCAGTATGCCATCTGGGTAATCACTGCACCTGCCGCTCAGTGATCTGGAGCATGCAGGCAGAGGAAAGACGCGTCTAAGCATTAATTATCCTGAATATCATCAATATCGGTTAACGGCACCGAACAGGTCCCCTCCCTGCAGATATACAGGGTTGTTCTCTCTTTTTTCTGCTTCATCGTTTGGGTGAAGGGTGCAATGGCGGAAATAGCAGGGCTCCCGTCTGCGATTACGATTGTCCGGAACGGTTGGTATCCACGGGTAAGTTTCTGTAGAAAGGCTTCTGTTCCCTCTTCTCCGGGAACAATGACACATTCCTCACCGGATTTCATATGCATATATGCAGAGATGAGGTGGCAGTAGGCGGATGGTGCACGTTCGATCTCTGATGCAAAGGCGTTTAGGATCCGGATTGCGTCCTCCTCATATGCAGTCTCTGCAATGATACGGGCAAACATGACCAGATTTACCGCCAATTGAGAATTTCCCGAGGGAATCGCACCATCATACGCCGCCCTCTGTCGCATGAGTGGGGTTTCCGCCCCGACTGCGGTCAGATAATAGCCCCCGTTTTTGATCGGGAATTGTTCGGACAACACCTTTGTCAGATGCTGTGCACGTTCCAGCCAGACTGCATCGAAGGTTGCCTCATACAGCATGAGATATCCTCCGAACACGGATGCATAATCATCCAGTAACGCAGTGCCGGATGATACTCCCTTTCGTTTGCTGTGGAGCAGTTCTTTTGGATTTCCTGTCTTGGTGTAAGGCAATGCGTCTGCGGCTTTTTCTGCTGCCCTGATATACTCGGGATGATTCAGCCACATTCCTGCGTAAGCTAATGCACCGATGACAAGGCCATTCCAGTCGGTGAGTATCTTAT
>JAAYIO010000254.1 GCA_012523385.1 Methanomicrobiales archaeon | reverse complement strand
TCCCCATTCTTTGTTAGACTATCTATCGAGAACTGCTGCATAACTCCATCCTGGAGGACACGGTCTGCATGCATCGCATATATTTTTCGGTATGGGGGGGAGATGAGGTCTTGAATCACCTTACCTTTCAGATCATCTGTCTGATAACCAAAGACCCGTTCAACCCCGGAATTCCAACGGAGAATCTGGTGGTCCAGACCAGATATCATTACCGCATTATCTGTGGCCGCCATCAAATGCTGTAACTGTTCTGTTGTTTCCTGAAGGCAGACCTCGTCTCTGGTATCCAGAATACGGGCGACAAAACCCCGGAGAACACCATCCTCTCCCAGCACCGGTTCTAAACGATAGGTATACCAAGCACCGTTATACTCCATCATTCTTAGATTCTGGGCCCTGTTTTTTCCTATTGGTTCATAGGGGCAATTAGAGAAGCGAAGCTGGAATCGGCGCACTATCTCATTTAGGTGCTGTCCTAATATCTCTCCTGCACTCACTCCAAAAAATGTTAATGATGCAGGATTAACCCAGAATACGGCTCCATTTTTTTTAAAAAACAGAGTTGGTTCCGTGCTAACGCTCTGATTCGGCTCCCACTGACATTCTATCGTTTTGTTCAGCAGAACCCCCCCCATCTTGCATATTCACGGCTCCCTTGACTTTTGAATTTTGAATGATCAATTCCCCCCCGGGATCGAAGTCACTCCTCCCCTTTTTCAGTTGAGAAATGCGAATGTCTTTCCATATGTTATATTATATCTTAAGGTTCACTCATACCGGAGATTTATCCTGATTCGGTAAAGAAAAAATCGTAAAATGGCAAATGAAGGATTATTAATAAGGAATTTAAGATTATTCCTTAGCGAGGTCTCTCTCGAAGAGAGATAGAGAATCCACGAAGGACCGACGAAATTTTCCGATAACAAATCCGATTCGGATACTGTTTGACGCACGGTTTATCGACCGTGCCATGGGCATAACGCCGGTTGCTGGCGCAAGGGCACTATTTCTGAACATCCACCGCTGAACATGTGAACACGAGGGTGTGATGATGGTTTTTTTTCTGAGGTTCAAATGTCTTGTTAATCAAGCCGTAACACCACCCGAATGTGGTTATCCGTCTCGAATCGGGTGGAAAGGTATCTTAATGGTCTGTTTTTTATGTTTTTGCGTTTAGCCATTTTGCGTTATATCATGATGGATACTGGCGATCTCTCCTTATACGTCACAACCTGATGATTGTCGAATCGGGAAAAAAGGGGTGAGTATTATGAATCAGTATCCCGGTTTCGCCCGGCGTGCTTCCACGGGTAGGGAACAAGTGCAAAGAAGACAAGGGATGCGGCCACCGGAATGGTGATCAAAAGCATTGCAGTTACAAGCCCCGCCACATCCGCGATATACCCGCTCACTGCTACGCCCAGACCCCCCGCACCAACGGCAAGACCCAGCATCAGACCAGAGACAAGACCCGGGGTGCCCGGCATCATCTCATGCGACATTGCAACCGTAGTGGAGAAGGTAGACCAGAGGCAGAACCCGAACAGTATCAGGCAGACAAGAGAGAGGATGCCTGAAAGGGTGAAGGTAGCAATGAAAAACGGAATCGCAAGCAGGGTAAAGAGGAGCACCAGTTCTTTTCTCCCATAGGTATCAGAAAGGGTGCCGACGATCACCTGCCCCACCACACCCGCGATGAGCACACCGGTTACAATGATATTTGCCGTTGCAAGGTCAAACCCACGAACCATGCTGAGGTAGGTCGGCAGAAAGGCAACAGTTCCAAAGATTCCCCACGCACGTAAGGCTGAACCCGTAATAAGAAGTGAGACTCCCCGGTATTGACGAAATCCCATCGTCTCAGGGGTTACAACAGAGGATGGGAAAGTGACAGATTCTGGTTCAGGAGCAATCTTTGCCTGAGGATCATTGCATGCTTTCGGGATGATGACATGCAGGATGATTGCCATGGCAATACCCGGGATGATCATCGCGACAAGACCGGGGAGTCCCCACAGGGTCACGAGGACACCCGCAATCAGAGGGCCGATGGCAAACCCGAGGTTGCCTCCCACCACGAAAAATGAGGTCAACCGACCACGGTTCGGCCCGGATGCAAGGCGGGACACAAGAGACAGGGCACTCGGATGAAAGAGAGCATGCCCAATGGCCGCACAGGCGGCAAAGAGGAGTGTCAGCCAATAATTGGTGATGAGTCCGATGAACGAGATAAAAAATGCACAGATGAGAATGGTGTACTTCACCGGCACCCCAAATCCCCGCCGGTCACTCAACCAGCCAAATAGCGGCTGGGTAAAGGACGAGGTCAGATTCCATACGGTCACGATAAGTCCTGCAAGAAGATAGGAATATCCATATTGAAGAATCAGAAGCGGCATGATCGCCGCGAGCACCGGAGAATAAATATCCGTCACCACATGGGCGGCAGAAAGTCCCAGTATGGGCCGGATATTCGTCATTCCTTTTTCTCTCCGTTACGCACCATGCGGATAAAATCAACCGGAATCGTCATTACATCGCGGGTGTGGTGAGCAAAGGTTCTGCGAATGGGAAATTCTGCTTTTATCACGGTGTCAATCGATGCCCGGCGGCGGATATACGACTCCAGAAAGGGGCGTGATCCTTTGTTGTACATGCCCCATACCACATCTGCGGATCTAAGTCCGGCATTAACGAACGGCCGGTCTGCATGCGTCTTCTGGGCACCGAACGGAGGGTTCATGATGACGGTATCTGCCTCAGGGATCTCTGCATCGGAGAGAGAGACATCTGCCTCGATAAAGGTGACTTCAACACCGAGCGCCGCTGCATTCTTTCGTGCGATGGCAAGGGCCGTTTCATCCCAGTCGATGGCAATGACTTCTCCTGCACCAAGCAGTGCCGCACCACAGGCAAGAATGCCTGTTCCGCACCCGAGGTCGACTACCCGCATGTCTTTGATGTCGCCATGACGGTCCGCCTCATGCAGGAAACGGGCGGCCACCACCGCAGGGGTGTCATACTGTTCGCTCTTTGCGTTTGGGTTGGAAAATCCCGCACAGCCCTCCAATAATATCTCAACGTGTCGTATACGCATGATCAGATCTCGTCTATGATGTAGTCGTCCCAGTCACGGATGCCCCGCACAATTTCATACTCCGGTGGTGAGAGAACCGGCACCGGAAACCGCACCTGATCGTCATAGGCAAGGCGCGGGCAGGCAGTGTTGACATAACAGTCATACCCGAGGTTCAAAAGGGAATCGGGTGATACCTCCTGCATGCAGATGATGTCTGCCACAGGTGTTAGAGATGCCAGATGGCGGGCAAGACCCTCCCTTTGCTGACCGGTCTTTGTGCTGAGAATAATGCCCACCGTTTTTGCCTTTCGTGCCTTTTCAATCTGGACAAACCGGCGGCGCAGGAGAAGAGAGGCATCTGTCTCTTCAGCCTGTCCGGT
>JAAYIO010000253.1 GCA_012523385.1 Methanomicrobiales archaeon | reverse complement strand
GTATCATCCATGCAATCCCTGAGATCGAAGGGCGCCTCACCAATACCTCACTCTCCCATGAGGCGTCAGTGGGAAAAATCGCCCAAGATGAGATTGAATATCTGATGGCACGTGGTTTGGACGAAGAAGAGGCAACGGCAACCATCATCCGTGGATTTTTGGATGTGAAGATACAGGGTCTCCCTGATTCACTCCAGCGGCAGATTGATGCTGCAATTGACGCTGCAGAAGACGGGTTCTGAAGGGTATGCCCTTTATTGACCTCACCCGTTCCTTTCCTGAACCTGACTGCACTTATACCGGCGACTGTGTGCCAGAATGCCACCAGTCTCAGAGAGACGGCTATCGGGTTTCCGTGCTCGTCGCAAGCAGTCACAGCGGTACTCACATTGACGCACCCGCTCATTATATTGAAGACGGACTGACCATAGACCGAATTTTACCTGAGACATTTATCGGCCCGGTGACAATTATCGATCTTGGGTGCAGGAATTCTGTCATCCGTCCAGAGGATCTCCGTCCGTGGTTAGATGCAGAACGACTTATCATCAAAACTGGATATTCGAAAAAGAAAACATTTGACCCGGAATATGTCTATATCGATGAAGATGCAGCAGAACTTGTTGCCGCATCCGGCATTCAGGTTATTGGGATTGACACCCCCTCCATTGAGGGTTATAATGGAACCGGGGATGTGCACCGCAGCATTCTGGGTGCAGGTATTCCCATTATTGAGTATCTTGACCTCAGTGCTGTCAGTGCAGGAAATTATTTCATGACCGCACTGCCACTGAAGATCACCGATGGTGACGGGGCACCTGCCCGCGTCATTGTACAAAAGGAGGAGAGATGAGTAGTATCACCGATGCCGTAACGCAGATGGAGAAAGTAACCCGGGGAACCGGGTGTCATGACTGTAATGTCAAGTTTGAACGCCAACCGGATGCACCTCAGTGCCAGTATGAACGGGGGGTTAACCTGAAGATCTCGTTTGGTGGATCGACAGCAGATGTGGTCACTGATTACCCGGTTGAGACGGTTACCCGCATTCCTTTTATGTTCGGCACGCCGCTTGAAACACCGGAAAAACGAACCGCTGCCTGCGGCATTCTGGGCGTGGTAGTGCGATTCCTCTGTCTCTGCCGGAAGGCACAGGCATGTAACCCCGCCGACCACGACCAGTGCTTCGAGAATTTTCGTTCTGCCTTTGAGGGTGAAAGAATGTATGTGAACGGGAATCTTCCTGAACTTGTCCGTCTTTTGGGAAAGAGTGTGGTATCCTCTCCGGAAGAGGCAGATGTTATCGTCGTGGGAGGAGATGGCCTTTTTACGACTGAAGCTCTGGCAATAACGGACCAGTACAGGGGTAAA
This sequence comes from Methanomicrobiales archaeon, assembly GCA_012523385.1. Lineage (GTDB taxonomy): Archaea > Halobacteriota > Methanomicrobia > Methanomicrobiales > Methanomicrobiaceae > Methanogenium. The sequence goes on along the minus strand of JAAYIO010000253.1, from coordinate 3,661 downwards.
AAGCGGATGGTCTTTATCGGCCCTTCCACTGCCGGGGTTGCCACCTTCCTGAATGAAGAGCACTGGTGCCCTTTTGGCCGGTGAACTGTAGCAAACAGATAGATTGAATACTCCTCTTTTTCATGGTACCTGTATGCTTTTTGGTTCTTCAGGAATACGCCGCCCATTTGGCCCTGAACTGATAAAAACAACTCGGGAAATAGGTGGATGTGTCGGGGCCTCCTGTTCGTCCATCGTCATTGGACGTGACGCACGCACGACAGGTCACCTACTCGAAGCAGCGTTTACTGCCGGTGCCGCTGCGGCCGGATGCCATGTGGTCTCCGGCGGTGTGGCGCCCACACCCACCGTCGCATATGCCGCACGGCACCATGACGCCGGGTGCATGATCACTGCATCCCATAATCCAGAGGAATACAACGGGATTAAACTCCTGAACCCTGACGGTTCTGCCTTCTCTCTGGCACGCCAGCAGGAGATTGAAAAGACCTATACTATGCCGCATAGTATGGGTTGGAACCAGCAGGGGCATACAAAAGAGGTTGACATCATCGACCCGTATATGGATGCGATACTGGACGCTGTACCTCTCCCGGAAGGTCTTCACGTGGTGCTTGACTGTGGAAACGGAGCGGCATCACGAGTCACTCCTGTTCTTCTCCGTCGTGGGGGAGTACGCTACACCGGCATCAACTGTACGGTGCAGGGTTTCTTTGCACGTCCGTCTGAACCTCTCAGAGAAAATCTCCCCTATATCCCTGCGATGGTGAAACAGGCAAAAGCTGCTGGGGCGCTGATTCATGACGGTGATGCGGACCGGTTCATGGCATTTGACAATAAAGGGAACTATATCAACGGGGATCATCTTTTGATGCTCTTCGCGGAATGGACGAATGCAACGACAGTAGTTACAACGGTGGATGCATCAATGGCAATTGAAGATGTTGCCTCTGTCAGAAGAACAGCGGTGGGCGATTCATTTGTTTCTGAAGCGCTTGTGTCCGGCGGAGATTTTGGCGGGGAACCCTCCGGAAGCTGGATCTTCCCCCACCATTCCCTCTGCCCGGACGGGCCTTATGCAGCAGCCCTCTTCTGCGCGATGGCAGCAGAGTGGGATATCGCAGAAAAGATAGCGGAATATCCTGACTATCCCATTATCCGCCGTTCATTCAGGCGGGAGGACGGGTACGCACTGCTTCTGGCGTTGGGTGCAGAGAATCCGACCGACGGCATCCGCATCGAAGAAGAGGATGGATGGTGCCTGATTCGGGCAAGCGGCACGGAACCAAAAGTCCGTGTCACCGCAGAAGGGCGTGACAAAGAGGCCGCCGAAAGGATGGCACAGAGAGGAGAAGAACTCCTCAGTTCAAGGCAACTCATACATTAATATAGAGCAAATATCACTTAGTGTCTATGCTCTGTGTCCTGCTTGCAGCCGGTGAAGGGAAACGAATGGCCCCTCTCACCGCAACCCGTCCTAAAGTGATGCTCCCTGTCGCAAACCGTCCCATGATAGAACATTTGATCTGTGCGGTGCGTGATGCGGGGATTGATTCATTTGTTATCGTTGTTGGATATCGGGAAAAGGAGATCCGTGACTATTTTGGGAGTGGAGAGAAGTGGGGAGTCTCAATACGCTACACTGTCCAGAGAACACAGACCGGCACCGGTGATGCCCTTCGTGCGGCAAAGGGACTCGTCAAGGGACGATTCCTCCTCATGAACGGTGACATGATCATAACGGCTGATGATATCCGGCGCATCTGCACCTCACCTGCACCGGCAGTCGGCGTGGTTGAGAGCGAGAATCCAGAACAGTATGGTGTGATCACCGAGACGGATGGAATCGTCACCGGCATCTATGAAAAATCAATAAATCCCCCGGGAAATCTGATTAATGCGGGCATATATCTCTTTGACGACGATATTTTTGCTGAGGTAGATCGCCTCGTTCCCTCTCCCCGCGGAGAATATGAACTGACCGATGCACTGAAGCCTGCCATTTCCCGCAGTGAGCTCCATGCGGTGCCGCTTGCATCATGGTGCGACATCGGCGCCCCATGGGATCTTCTGGAAGCAAATGAGCTTGCCCTCTCTGATTTGACATCTGACATCCGTGGGGAAGTGGAGGATGGCGTGACGCTGAAAGGTGGTGTGGTGCTTGCAGAGGGGAGTGTGATCCGGTCAGGGACCTACATCGAAGGACCCTGTATGATCGGGAGCGGGTGCACCATTGGGCCGCATGTCTACATTCGGGGTCATACGGTAATTGGAAATGACTGCCATATCGGACATGCCAGTGAACTAAAAAATTCGGTGATCTTTGCCCGGACAAAGATTCCGCACTTCTCCTATATCGGTGATAGTGTCATCGGTTCCGGCTGTAATTTTGGTGCCGGAACAAAGGTTGCAAACCTCCGTCATGACAAGGAACCGGTGAGCGTCGGCGGAGTTTCCACCGGGCGCAAGAAGTTTGGAGCGGTTATTGGTGACAATGTCCTCTTTGGCATCAACTGCTCCATAAATGTCGGCACTTCTATCGGGAGAGATGTCAAGGTCGGGCCGCATACCGTGGTGAGCGGTACTATTGCAGATGAATCCGTTCTCGGGAGGTACTGATATCATGCAGGCAATAGTTCTTGCAGGTGGAGAAGGGTCCAGACTGCGCCCGCTGACTCGCAACAGACCCAAGGCACTTCTTCCGGTGGCAAACCGGCCCATTATCGAGTACGTGATCGAAGCACTGCCCGAGGTTGGAGTGCGGGACATCACGGTTGTTGTCGGGTACCGTAAAGAGCAGGTCATTCGCCGTCTTGCAGAGCTTCCCGTGACAGTCAATGTGGCTGTTCAGGAGAGGCAGTTGGGCGTTGCAGATGCCCTTAAAGCGGCAGAAGAGTATGTCTCCGGCCAATTCCTCCTCCTCCCGGGTGATAACATAATCACCGCACAAGCACTCCGCCCCCTCTGCGAAGGTGGGCCTGCGCTTATCACAACACCTCATTGCCGACCGACAGATTTCGGCGTGGTGCAGACCGTCGAAGGTTATGTACGGGATATCACCGAGAAACCAAAGGTGGCCGAATCATTTACGGTTTCCACCGGTGTCTTTTCACTGGATTCTTCGGTGTTCAATTATTACAAACCCGGGCTCGAATTTCCGAGTGTCATTAACCAGATGATCGCTGATGGAACAAAGATACGTGCGCACCGGATCACCGGAGGATGGTCTGATGCGGTCTTTGCATGGGAGCTTCTCACCTTAAATCGATCACTTTTAAAAAATATAGTGCCTCTCAGTTCAGGGACCCTCGCACGGAATGCAACTGTCATCGGCCGTGTGTCGATTGGTCATGGTACAGAAATCCTTCCGGGGACAGTGATCACCGGCCCGGCAATCATCGGTGCAAACTGCACCATCGGCCCGAATGCCTGTATATCTGCTGGAACATCGATTGGATCCGGTGTCACCATCGGTCCCTTCTCACATATCTCACGGAGTATCCTGATGAATGATGTAACGGTCGGGTCGCATTCCAGTGTCAGGGAGAGCGTTATTGGAGAGGGGTGCAGACTCGCAGACCATACCGCAGCGGTGTGCGGCGAGTATGCAACCGATGTTCGCGGTAGGCATGTCTCCGGAATATTTGGAACTATCATGGGT
>JAAYIO010000252.1 GCA_012523385.1 Methanomicrobiales archaeon | reverse complement strand
GGAAATGTAAACGGCCCCAGAGTGCCGTCATAGTTTCCTGCGGTGATCATGGTAATGCCGGGAATCTTTACCGCTGTTTCAATGCCTGCCTTCATGGCTGCATTGACCGCTGCCTCATCGACCCCATTCACCACAATACCATAGACGCAGTTGACGCCTTTTTGGGCACCTTGGTGTCCGGAACCTGATCCCGGATGGTTGGGTAGTACTTATCATTGGTCTAAACATCAGCAGAAAGGCCTGGCATATTCAGATACCCCGAAGATCAAGATAGAGTTCATTGATGACCTTCCGTCCATCATCTGTGGTATAGTCAAATTTTTCAATGGTTTCCCCGTCAGAAGTCATTTTGGAGATAAGAAACATCTCTTTTTCAGCTTCCGTCTCGGGATATTCCAGTGCTCCCTTGATGAGATCATAACTATGAGTGGCCATAAAAACCTGTACATTCAGCTTCTCACAATAGATAAAGAGGGTCTCAATCAAAACATCCAGGTAGCGGGGATGGAGATGATTCTCCGGCTCTTCAATGACAAGAATACCATTCTCTGATTGCAGGAGACTGTGCAGAATGGTAAGAAGAACAATAAATCCATCGCCATGGGCAGAGATGGGAATCTCTTCAATTTCACCTTTCCTCCGATAGAGCACATTCTTCCGGGTAAGGCGCTCCATATTTTTCACTAAGTTGTTTTCTTTGATGAACTGTTCCAGCAGGTGGATCTCTTTATCCCCGATGGCTTCAATCTGAAATTTATCTGAATGGGATAGTTTACGCACAGGAACGGTCTTTTCCGCCATTGACGAATCGGGATATATCGCCCATCTCCGGGGGAACAACGGTAATATGGGTAAATCTCTGAAATAAGTTGATTTCTCTCTATTTCCTGCCGGAGCATCTCTCGCCTGCATTACACGAATGGCATTCAGCTCTTTCCTGAGCATCTCTTATCCTTTTGGATAATAGGGAAAGACATGATACCCGTAATCAGAAACAGTGATAGAAAAGTCAGTATACTCAAGGATGGTGGCAACATACCGGTCCAGATCATATACCTCTTTTTCTCCCATGAAAAACGGTTCGGTAATTTTCTCAATGATATCGCTACGGATTGCTTTGTATATCTTTGGTTCTGCTTTTTTGCAGTCTTCCAGGCTCCGGAATATTTTCAGTGGGGTGATGTCTGAGTTAATGACTGCCTGATTTGCATGAACGGTAATAGTATAGGTCTCAGAATGGGAGGAGAGTGAGGTTTCACTTTCACCACCGGTGGCATTGATATAAATGGCATCCAGAAGAGCTGATTTACCGGTATTATTCTGCCCGGTGATAATATTGATCTGATGCGGACAGTAATCCAGTTCACCGATTGCCCGGAAATTCTCTATATGTAATGTAGTGATATGGTGCGCATTCTTTCCGGAATGTGCTATTGCCGGTTTTTTATCACTATTTGGTGAATCAATTCTGGCCATCCTAATCACTATTTCAGTTGTATCTGTTTATATGTCTTTACCTAAGGAATTGTGTGGTGCATTCTTCGGAATAATCCCATCCAAATCTCAAAACCCCACGCTCTAACATTCAAAAACACCAAGAAAACAACTCAAAAAAGAACCAAATGCGAGGGAAGGGATTCGAACCCTCGAACATCTTCATGACTAGGCCCTGAACCTAGCGCCTTTGACCTGGCTCGGCAACCCTCGCGCCTGATG
>JAAYIO010000251.1 GCA_012523385.1 Methanomicrobiales archaeon | reverse complement strand
GGCCAAAAAAAGCACCACATGGCAGATCATCTCCATTCTGCGGCTTTCTTTTAGTCTTTGAAGAACAGGAGTGAGGTTCGTTGTCCTGTCCACCATCACCTATATATCGTTCAGTGTGTATTCAGGGACGTATGAAAAGAGGTGGAATGGCTGTGGGGGCATGTATGCTTGTTTTTGCGCTCTCGTTCTGTTGTGGATGTATAGAGGAGTCCGCAGAGAATTCGGGGGGTGCACTGGCAGGCCCTGTCTGGGTACTTGAGACATATATGGGTGTGGATGGAATAATGACCGCTACGCTTGGTGCATCGCCCGTTACTGCTGAGTTCACCGAGGGTTCTGTTTTGGGTGATTCCGGATGCAACCAGTACAATGCGGCATACATCACGGATGGTGCGTCACTTACCTTTGATACGCCGGTTGTGACGCTGATCTATTGCGAAGAACCGGGTGTCATGGCTCAGGAATCGCGCTATCTGTTTCTTATGGGAACTGTTGCCGGATACACGGTATCTGATGATCGGCTCACACTAAAAAATTCGTCCAAAGAAGTGATTCTTACCTTCCGAAAGGTAGATCAGAATCTAACGGAAACGCAATGGACCCTGAGCGGTTACCGTGATGGAACGGTTGGATTTGTCTCTGTTCTCGCTGGCAGTTCCGTCACGGCAACGTTTGATAAAGACGGACATATGTCAGGAAACACGGGATGTAACAGCTATTCCGGCCCATATCTCGTGGCAGGAAAGAGCATTTTTATTGGGCCTCTTGCTATTACTGAGATGTATTGTATGGACCCGGACGGTGTGATGAGTCAGGAGAGTGGGTATATGTCAGCACTGAGGGATGTTGTATCCTATCATATCGGCGGAAAAGACCTGACCCTATATGATAAATATGGCAACCCGTGCGCTCGGTTTATGCCGGCACCCTGATTTTTCCTTTTTCTGCCTTTTTGATTCTGTTGAACTGTGATGCTCGCCTCTTTTCTGGGTGAAACATTGCAGGATTTCTCTTTTAGGAGGTCTGTCTGTGCTCCTGTATCCGACGCTGGAGAGGGAGCGCTCCGAAATACACACAAGCACTCACGATAACAATCGTCGCACCGGACGGGATGTCAAAGGCATACGAGAGCCAGATGCCTGCCGTGGTAAAGACGATGCCGAGGAGCGATGCACCAACAATAAGCTCTTTCATACTGCGGGAAAAAAGGCGGGCAGTTGCCGCAGGGAGCGTTAATAGGGCAATCACGAGTATGATTCCCACGATCTGGATGAGCATTACCACGGTGAGACCAGTCAGGAGCAAGAGGATGACCATGATCCGGTTGGGGTGGAGATCCATCACCGCGGCATATTCCTCATCAAACGTGACTGCTACAAGGCGGGGGTAGAGGATGGCTACGATAGTGCAGATACCCGCGGTGAGAAGGGCCATCAGCCAGAGTGTGCCTCGGGGGACGAGGAGAATATTCCCGAAGAGGTAGCTGAAGAGGTCCGGTGCAAATCCGGGCGTGATGTAGATGAAGAGGATACCTGCTGCCATGCCGGTGGCCCACACTGCACCCACGAGGGTGTCGAGATGCTGGTCTGCCTTCATTCGTATCCATGCGGTGGCACCTGAGGTGCCGAGGGCGACTGCCGCAGCACCTGCAAGCGGGTCAATACCGAGGAAATACCCAAGCCCGATACCCCCGAATGCCGCATGGGAGATGCCGCCTGCAAGGGATGCCATGCGTTTGACCACCACAAAACTGCCGATAACGCCACATGCAATGCTTGCGAGAAATCTTGCGATGAGTGCATTGCGGAAGAATTCAAATCCCAATGCCTCGATCATTTTCTGCCCCCGAAGACGCGGTTATCATGTTCAGTGATGACCCGGTGGGGGACACCGTGGGCAATGAGTTCCACCGGGCAGGGATAGGCTCCTGCCAGCATATCATCGGTAATCTGATTGTCACCATGCGTAAAGAGGCGGCGGTTGACACAGGAGATGTGGGTGACGTCCGGTGAGAGGGCGCTGATGTCATGGGTGACAAGGACGATGGTTATTGATTCCCTCAACTGGCTGAGAATATCGTAGAAACGAACTGCGGTCGGGCCGTCCACATAGACGGTTGGCTCGTCGAGGAGGAGGACTGACGGTTTTCCCGCAAGGGCACGGGCAATGATCGCCCGCTGGCGTTCACCGCCGGAGATGTCATGGATAGGGAGGTTTTTCAGATGGGTTATCTGCATTGTTTCCATGGCCTCATCTGCTGCGTCGGTGTCTTCATGGGTGAAGCGACGGAAGGGGCCTTTCAAACGGCCGAGTCGCCCGGATACGACCATGTCCTGCACGGATATCGGGAACTGGAAGTCAAAGGTGCGAAATTGCGGCACATATCCAAGATGTGACCGCATTTCATCAGGAGTGCCGTCCATTACCCGGACCATACCGGAATCGGGGCGAATGAGACCAAGGATCACTTTCAGGAGTGTGGTCTTTCCTCCGCCGTTGGGGCCGATAATGGCGTGAAATTCATGTTCACGTATGGTGAGGTTGATGTCCTCCAGCACAAAATTGCCATTCTGGCTGAGGTTAAGGTGCTCCACTTCGATTACGGGTTTCATGCTCACACCGCCCATGTCCGGAATGCTTCGGTGACCTGCATCAGGTTTTCAATGTAGTTCTCTGCAAGGGGGCTGATATAAACGACATTTCCCCCGATCTCGTTTGCAATGGCCTCTGCATTGCGGGTCGGAGATTCTTTGGAGGCAAATATGACCTTGATGCCCTTGTTTTCCGCGGTAATGATGATTGTTTGAAGAATGGCAGGCGAAGGTTCCTTTCCGTCTGCTTCAACCGCTATCATGGAAAGTCCGTAGCGATCGGCATAATATCCCCATGCGGGGTGGTAGATAAGCAGGGTTTTCTTTTCGGTATGGGCAAAGACTTCAGTAATCTTTTCGTCGATGCGTGCGAGTTCTGCGTCATATAAGGCATATCGGGCTTCGAAATATGCGGCGTCCTGTGGCGATTGTGCGATATAGGCATCAGCGATATTCCGTATGATGACACGGGCATTTGCAGGCGATAGCCAGGCATGAGGGTCACAGCGGATGGTATCATCTGAGATTGACGTGCCATCGGTGTCTGAGTGCAAACGGGTGATGCCTGTCGATGTGTCCACAATGGTCATGCCGGAATTTACCTGAGTGAGTTTCTGCATCTGGGCATCCTCAAATTCGATACCGGTGCCTACGGCAAGATAGAGCTGTGTCTCTGAGAGTGCTTTGAGTTGGCGGGATGTGGGTTCGTAGGTGTGCGGGCTTGCGCCGGGAGGCACCATGACCATGACCGTTACGCGGTCACCTCCGATTGCTTCGGCAAACTCTTTGTACGGCGGGATGGTGACCGCGACATGGATGGGTTCTGATTGGTTCAGGTCTTTAGATGGGGGTGCAACGGGTGTTGAGTCGGTTATGCATCCGCAACTGAATATCGCAGATGCCACGACAATCAACAGGATGAGAAAGGATTTCTGGCGCAGGCGGCCTTTTTGACGGCCAAAATCTGCTGTCCGGTGTATATCTGGTTTCTGCGTGGGAATTCCCTCCGTGTTGTTCTATTCCCGTTTTTTGTTCATAAATGGTTTGGTCGTGAAAATGCAGGTTTTCCCGATTCATGAAATAAACGGTGATTTATCCCGGCAGATATTTGCGGTCTATCTGAAAGGCATGAATGGCGCATTATGGTTGAATTGGGGCCCCATCCCTCTGCCTCCCTGATGGTAGTTATGTTGGTTACATCGGGAGTGGGCTTTAGAGAGTTCGTCCGCGATGGCTAATGTGAGTGCATATGTATCGAACACGGCCAATCTGGCTGTTTAACGCGTGAGTTATAAAGAATTTAGCTCTCGATTTCGGGTGAAAAATGGATGATATGAGATTATTGCCTATCTCAGATTGAGATCAGCAAGGGGGATGTAGGGTATTGTCGAGAGCAGTTCGCTTCTGATGGTTTCCATGCCGACCCGTTCAACAAAACGTGCCGTTCTCTCACCGGGTTTTGCTTTATTCTGGTAATATACCAGGAGGTGTTTTGCCAAATCTTTCACCTCATGTGCAGAGAGGTCTTTTGCAATGACATCGCCGATGCGTGGTTTCCCTGCGGAATTGCCGCCGAAGATGACGGTCCATCCCTTGTTTGTGCCCAGCACGCCGATGTCTCTCATGTAACTCTCACCACAGCACCGCTGGCAACCGGAAACACCCATCTTCAGCTTTGCCGGCAGATGCATGTCCTGATACAATCCCTCAAGTTCAAGACCGAGAGCAAGCGAATCCTGCACCCCGTACTTACAAACCACGGTACCGGGGCATGCCTGCACATAATGCACACAGGGGGCTGTTGCCTGACCAACGGTCATCTCCAGTTCGGTCCAGATTTTCTCTACGTCCTCTTTTTTGATGCCGACAAGAACCATACGCTGGCCGGATGTCATCTTTATCACTGGAACTTTGTAGCGCCGGGCTACCTTGGCGATACTCTCCAGTTGTTCCGGGGTGACGATACCTGCTGGTGTTCGGGGAACAATAGCATAGGATTGTTTATCGCGCTGGAGGATTGCTCCCCGGGGGCCTTCTTCTTCCATTTTTATACTCTCCGTTCCGGCGCTCTTTGCTGCCGTAAATAGTTTCGTATTACACTGTCAGAGGACATAAAGGTGGCGGATACGCTCGATTCGGGGAGTCGGGATACCTGAATGACCCCGACCTCCCCCGAGGCTTTTATCTGACCGACACCGGCATAAGTCCGGGGTGGGTGCCGGTGATGCACCGTCCGCCTGCAGGGGTGACAATAAAGGTATTCTCAATACCTACCATGCCAACGCCGGGTATCCCCTTTTTAGGTTCAAGGGCAAATACCATCCCTTCGGTGAGGGGTTCATCAAAGCCACGGGCTATTACCGGCAGTTCATCGATTATGAGGCCTAAACCGTGACCGAGGAAGTTCACCCGCCGGTTGCCAAAGCCCATGAAGTTCTCCAGAAATGCGGGTGAGAGGGATTCCATGATGGTCTGGTACATTTCTGAGGGGATGGCACCGGGCCGGAGCATGGCGGCCGTTTGGTTCTGGATTTTGACACATTGCTGGTGTGCGAGAATAGCTTCTGTCGGCAGAGCCTTCCCAAATACATAGGTCATGGTCTTGTCGGTATGATAGCCCTCCACCCCACAGCCGATATCCACGAATACCAGATCCCCGTCTTTCAGGGTTCGTTCTCTGCTGCCAAGCAGTGGGACTGCCGGAGAGAGGCCACGGCAGCCTCCCGGCCCGTTGAATGCGGTGGGGTAGAGGCTGTTTTCTCCAAACCCGATCTGACCCATGCCAATCTCGGTGTCAAACATACCAAACCGGACAACCCCCTGATGTCCTTCCTCAATGAGGAGGGGATAGAGAAGGGAGGCAAACTCTGCTTCACTCATGCCGTTTCTGAGGAGTTCCGGCACCCGTTCTTCGAGCACTCTCTGATGAATTTTGCCCGATTCTTCCATTCGGACGAGTTCATACGGACTTTTTATGGCACGAACAGCGGCGAGATGCATATCTGCCGGAAGGATTGTTTTTATGGGGAAGTGTTTGCGGAAGCGCTCAAGCAGGGCCAGGGGTACCACCTCGGTCTCCAGATGGACGGTGGCAGGCATGACCGGCAGGTCACCTGTTGCATCACGGTAACTCTGCATCGGTTCTATCCGGGGGAATAGGGATTCGTCGCAGGCCCGTTCATAACTGCGTCTGACCCGGAATATTGGTTCACCATTGCGGGGGATGATGAGCATGCCATCCTGCCGGGTGCCCGTGAAGTAGTAGAGGTTGATATTGCTGAATATAACCGCACATTCCCAGTCGGGTTCATGAGTGTCCATGCGGTCACGGAATCGTCTCATTCGTTGCTGCAGTTCAGGT
>JAAYIO010000250.1 GCA_012523385.1 Methanomicrobiales archaeon | reverse complement strand
GGTCAGTCCCAAGCACCTGTGCGGTGCCGGAAGAGGGCTTCATCTGCCCGGTGAGCATCTTGATCATTGTTGTTTTCCCTGAACCGTTCTGCCCCAGAAGCCCGAAGAGGCTCCCTTTTTTGACAGAGAGGGTGACCGAATCAATGGCCTTCAGGTCTCCAAAACATTTTGTTAGGGTATTGGTTGTAATGGCAGACTGCATGAAATAACTCCTGTTAAGGTAGTTCTCTCTACAAATTGCAATATATAGGTAGTGATACCTGCATGAGAGGAATGCCGATATTGTATGCCGTTCCAGCAAACACCCCTAAGCAAGTCACACAACGTATCTCTGATGCGTACACCCTTTCGTAAAGCCCCCCGGAAACTTTCATTTAGGATAAGATGAAATCCCTCTCTCATGAGGGGAACATATGCACGACTAAGTCCTGAGAGAAAAAACGGTCTCCTCCTCCTCTATCTGCTCGGCTTTGCGATTCTCATTACAGGGCTCTATGTGTACCCAGTGCTTGGAATCGTCGTACTTTTTGCGTATCCCGCAGGAGCCCTGTTGTTCGGATATGCAACCGGAGATGCCACTCGTTCATCTCTCGCCGGTTCCCTTTCGTATCTGGTATTCGTCCTCATGATTCTTTTCTCTCCGGACTTTGTGGTACATACCCTAAATCCGGAATACCTCTTTCGGTTTGCCGGGTATCATCTAATCCTACTCCTTTTTCTCGGGTTGATTGAAGGGGTTGCCTTAAAAGAGGAGAGCCTTCCGCGAATTCTTGCCCTTCTTCATGCGGGGCTAAGGATTCTGCTCTTTCTCTCCGGGATCTCGTGAGGAGGTGTCGCACTTTCCGGGATATTTTCCCTCTGTCCTGGCCAGTCAAATAATGAGCCAGTCGGATAATGAAACAGTCTCTTTTCTCAGGCTGCGACTGGCAGGACTTTATTCATTTTTTTCCTCAGATGGGGAGGAGAATGCGATGAGGTACCCGCCATCATCCGTTCCCATACCCCGGAGAGAGTAGGGGGTGGCCCGCATGCCGTATTCCCTCTTCCATATTTCATGTCCGGCATCATACCCGGTCATAGTGATGCTCTCATCCTCAATGGCAACTGAGATGTAACCCCGGACAGGTGACGTGATCACATCTCCGCCGGTATCTGCTACTTCCTGCCATCCGGTTACGGTGCCATCGTCACTCAGGCTGATGAGGTAACTCGCATGTGCCTGCACGAAGTTGCCCCAGAAATCTTTTGAGGATGTGGTTGTTCGGTAGAGAATGGTGTGCCCGTGTCCGTTCTGCCAGACACCCAGCAGAGTATTTCCAACTCCCGTACCGAAGGCCTGTTCCCAGAGCATTGTGCCGTCTGCATCCAGACGAACCGCCTTTAGGGGAACCTCAAACTCTTGGCCGGTAAAGACGTGTTCCCCCCAGGTACAGACGAGGATACCGCCTGCATCTGCCGATGAAATAAGCATTTTATCCGGCCTGCCGCTGGTGTTAAGGGTAGCGTCCCAGAGCACTGTGCCATTGTCTGTCAGGCAGGTGGCATGGTTTTGCCACCCCGCAACGAAGGTGTCGTCATCCCGGGCCAGAAGGCAGACTGGTGCCGACCCCGGACTCTGGTTTGCAAGAATCAATGACCAGACAGTTTCTCCCTGAGGATCAATGCAAAGGATTTCCGGCGTTTCTGTTGCAAGGATAAATCCATTGTTCGGGGCGGGAACAAGGGTTGATATCGGATTATATCCTGTCCTGACTGCCGGTATCCGGGAGTAGTTTCTTTCCCGGTCAAATAGTATAAGATTCACGAGAATGGATTCCTGCTGGTATGTTGTCGTTGCGATGACGTAGCCGTCTGCATATTCGGTGAGCGTGTCTGCCCTGTCGTAGATGCTGATATCCACGGATGTCTTCCATTCCGGTTCCCCACCGGGAGAGAGTTTCAGCACGAAGAGATCGGTTGGTTGTTCCGACGGGCCGCACGAATACGGAGCCGGGGCAAGGATACCCGTAACCATACCGGCAGCGGCACAGAGCGGGGGAAGAACGATCACTGCGATGGTAACGATGGCCATCGGGAAAAGTGGTGCGAACCCCCGGGTATCCTCCATCCTGATGAATGAGGCAAACAACCCTCCAAATGTGACCACCAGCACACCGCAGGTAAGGAACACGAGCAGTTGGGGCACGGTTGAGAGAAGCGATGAGATGATATAGGCGGGATTCCCGATAAACGGCAGGAAGCGGGCCAGGATTGCGGCGATGAGGCCGCTGAGGGCGGCATACAACAGGATGGTCTGTCGAGAGTCGGTATGAATCAGGAAGGGGATCGTACATCCGGCAAAGAAGAGCACCAGCAGAATAGATACGTACAAATGTATGATCCCTATCCCCATAAGGGCCTGATTATATGAGTTCAGTCCCCACCAGCCTTTCGAGAGAAAAGCTATCAGTATGGTGATGACCACCCCGGCACCGATGCCGATAATAGCACTGCAAAGGGTAGGGTTTCTATTGGTCATCGTTCACCCGAAGGAAGTCGCGTCATACCTAAGATTGGAGCGCAATTCATGAAATAGATTCTCATAACGAAACGGTTTTGAGTCAGTAATTTCCTGATGTCTGTTCCTAAAATGAGCGGAATTTCGGAATATTTTTTTATTTATCCCTGCGAACGCAACAAAACAACAGGTGAAAGCACATATCCCTTTCCATGAGAATAGTATCAGATATGACGTTTCCTCACAGTCGCCCGGCACCTGCTTTTGATCTCTTCAACGTCTATTTCGAGCGCATTTACGACCCGACAATGCACATCGTCTTCGCGTTTGACGGCCACCTCAACGAGACATTTCTGCAAACGGCCACCATGCATATGCTCAGAGCAAATCCCTATCTCCGATCAAGGTTTGCAGAAGGAAACGGTATGCCGTGCTGGGAGGAAATTCCGGAAGCTGAGTGGGAGCAGGCCTTTGTCCACCTTTCGCCCGGAGACGCGGATACCATTTCAATGCCCCCGGAATACCCGCCCGCACCTCTCAACGTCCGAAACGGACCTCAGATGCGGGTCACTCTCACACGTCAGGAGAAAGAGGATCAGATAACGGTCACCTGCCATCACGGGTTCGCTGACGCAGGTGGTCTCCGGGATCTGGCTCGTTCCCTCTTTGCAACCTATCAGGAATTACTAAAGAATCCCGACTTTCAACCAACCCCTACCGGATGGTACGACCGCAGCACCGCTCCGTACCTCGCCCTTTTTACCGATGAGGACATGAGAGTGGCCCAAAAGAAAGAGGGGCCTTTCGTAGATAGATGGCGATTTCCCGCCGAACAAAGGGGGAGGGGAACGCCCAGAATCGCCTCACGCACCCTTTCCCCTGAGCGGCTCCAGCAGGCAAAGGCATTCGGCAGAGAACATGACGCCACCATAAATGACATCATGATTGCAGCTTTCTTCCTTGCCTTCCAAACAATCCGGAATGATCCCGCAGATATCGGGGAACCCCGTGCGATTCTGACCTCTGCTGATCTCAGGCGCCCGCTTGTTCAGTCAGGTGATGCGGACGGTTCAGCCGGTACCAGTACATACGCCACCGACGCAACCGGAGAATACCAGCCCATGAACCTCTCCATCTCATACGAAGTCACCCTCACCGTTGGGGATAAGGCTAATCTGGACGATATCATCGGACAGGTAACTACGATTACAAAACAGCGGAAGGCAGAAGGCCTTGCGCTCGGCCTTGGTTGTGCCCTGTTTTATGAAGAGATATGTGCAACCGGGATGCCTGCCATTCAACAATTTTTTGATGGAATGTTCCAGAGCTATGAGACAAACGGCCAGAAAAATCCGGTTTTCTCCAATATCGGAATACTTCGGGAAGAAGACTTTCTCCCCTTAACAGGAATAAACAGCCGCCCTCTTATTCTTGAAGATGTATGCATCCTTCCCTGTGTCTGCTGGCCGTTCGGGTTTCTTATGGCTCTTTCCACGTTCCGTGATTCGATGACGATTATCACGGCGTATGAAGAGGGGCCATACTCTCAAAAGAAGATTGAAGAATTTCTGGCGTTGGTGGATTGGTATCTGCCGTGAGATAGCTAAACAAAAAAAGAGAAGAATATCTTATTTTCGTCGGATTCGCACCGACTCTGCATGGGCGTGCAACCCTTCCGCATCCGCAAGGGTCTCAACAATATCCCCAATTGCCTCAAGCCCCTCACGATCGATAATCTGAATGGTCGAGGTTTTGCAGAAGTGATCCACATTAAGTCCCGAATACATCCGGGCATATCCTGCCGTCGGGAGAACATGGTTCGTGCCGGAGGCATAATCTCCACAGGCAACCGCGGTAAAGGGGCCGGCAAAGATGGAGCCTGCATTCTCAATTTTTGAGAGAACAGCAAAGGTATCTGCCACCTGAATAGAGAGGTGTTCGGGTGCAATCTCATTCATCAGGCAGACTGCCTCGCTCAGTGTCTCTGCGATGATGTAGCCGGAGTTTGCCAGTGCCTTTTCGATGATCTCTTTTCGTGGACTCTCTTTAAACATCCGGGCGACTTCTCGGGATGTCGCCTCTGCAATGGCACGGTCGGTTGTCACAAGGACACAGGCGGCTTTCGGGTCATGCTCTGCCTGTGCCATGATGTCTGCGGCGAGATACACAGGGATT
>JAAYIO010000249.1 GCA_012523385.1 Methanomicrobiales archaeon | reverse complement strand
GTCCCCGAACCGTTTGGTGAGGTTCTCTACCTGAATTGCGTTCATTCTACTGTTTCTCCCTCTTCCCCAAGTTCCCTGAGGTCATCTTTGCATTGCATGAGAATCTCTTGTGCTCTCTTCTGTTTGTCGTGAGAATGGTCGCGGATATAATCCCATATCTCCCATACATTTTCTGCAAGGGATGCACGTCCTTCCCCGAATATTTCTGTATGAATATTCCGGATAATCTGGACGTTTTCGTGTGACTGGTGTCGGCGTTCCTTCATCTCGGTAAGGGCAGTTTCTCCGTTTTCTGTCAGGGCATAGATCGTCTTTGCCCGGGCTCCTGTTTCCTGCGGAACAATAATCCCTTGTTCTTCAAGCTGGCGAAGCATCGGGTAAATCGTCCCTTTGCTTGGCACCCATACTCCTTTGGTTAATTCTTCTATCTCTTTGAGGAGGTCATACCCGGTTTTTGGCTCGCGATGCAGGGAATGCAGGACATACAGGTTGATGAGAGACCGCTTATGCCCGTCCTGAGTTGAATATTTTAGAATGCTTTTCATGATGCCGTCACTATGGTCTCAATACGGTGCTAAAGCGGACTGTTGTGTGTCGAACAGTGCGCTATCGAAATATGCATGAAAGTAATTTAAAAGTATGGATAATGGCAGGAGTTTCTTTGTGAGCCATTCCCCTATGTTACCCGAACCTAAAAAAGAGGGTTTTATGTGATGAATTGTTGAATTTTTAAGAGGATTTTTCTAAAGCATCATCCCTGAACCCCCGATATGATAGGGGATACATACATTTCTTCCAACTTCAGCTACATATTTTATCATAACGTCAACACCATACGCTGCCCTGAGATTTTCCTTGGTAATGACTTCATCTGCTGGCCCCTGTGCAACAAATGTCCCATCCTGCATAATAGCAACGTTATCCGATATCAAAAACCCGTGATCCGGAAAATGTGTGCTCATCACAATAGACATGCCATCGTCTGCAAGGTTTTTTATTGCCTTTAACACGTTTATCTGATTGGCGAAATCCAGATGAGACGTGGGTTCATCCAGAATGAGCATCTTTGGTTCCTGAGTGAGTGCACGGGCAATCATTGCCATCTGGCGTTCTCCCCCGCTGATCTCATTTACGGGTCGGTCTTTTAGGTGGGAGAGACCCATTTTTTCAATCACCGACTCTGCAATTCCTATGTCTTTTGTGGATGGTGATTCAAACATCGGAATATGGGGGGACCGTCCCATCAATACAAAATCAAGAACAGAATAGGGGAATATCATCTGGCTTCCCTGAGAAACATATCCCATTCTCATCGCCGCTTCGACCGCTGAGAGATCTTTAATATTATCTCCCATTATTCGGATGTCGCCCTGATAATTTTGATACAGATTAATAATGCATTTGATAAGGGTCGATTTTCCTATGCCGTTTCTCCCAAGAATTGAAAGAACCTCTCCTTTTTTCACTTCTGTACAGATATCATTTAAAACGATCCGTTTCCTGTCATAAGAGAATGAGAGATCGTCAATTTCCAGAATCATGTCCATACCACCTTCTTTTTTGTCAAAAGATAGGCAAAAAACGGTGCTCCAACGAGTGCGGTAAGTATCCCCAGCGGGATTTCACTTGCGACAAGTGTTCTTGAAATATCATCGTTAATTAAGTGATATGATGCACCAAGGAGCGTTGAAACCGGGATGATTTTCTTGAAATCAGGCCCAACAAGCATTCTTGCAAAATGAGGCATAATGAGACCAACCCACCCGATTATTCCACTGATACAAACAGCGGAGGCGGTAATCAGTGTTGAACAGAAAATGAT
>JAAYIO010000248.1 GCA_012523385.1 Methanomicrobiales archaeon | reverse complement strand
TATTACACCTTTACTGCTCTTATAAAAGAGGTTAAAGTGGAATGTAAATTATCTTCTTCTGCTACTTTACTAACCTTTAGTGGGATCATTCTGAAAATGGACGGGGATGAACGTTCTGTTTTGGATAATCCGGATGAGGTAATTGCCCGGGTGAGAAGTGATATCAGAACTACCGAAGGAATACTTGGGGTAAGACTTCTTCAGGTAAAGAAGCTCCATCCTAACGCCAGCAATACGGTTTTGTATGCAGTTATTGCATCTAAATCGTTTGAAAATGCTCGCCTTGCTCTTACCGAAGGACTGGCTTGCCTCAGCGATGAACTCCGTTATTTTGGTTTTGAAATATCGGGGTTCCCTCTTTAGGGTTTCGTCATTTATTTGAGAAAAAAACAAAAGAATAGGTGAGATTTATTTTTAATCTCATGATGGAATTATTTGTTCATTTCTTCCATTTCTTCCCTGATTTCGTCCACATGCATCACTTTCTCCATTTCAGCTCCGGCAAGACAGTATCCATATCTGTCTACTGCCCATGTCGGATACCTCAGAATTTCCTCGGGAATTGGTTCTGATGGAATTTGTCCTGCCTTAATGAGATCACGCAGGTTAAACCCTGAACGTTTTCCCAGTTCGGTAAGTTCCTTCACCCACTCCCGAAGTTCTCTTGCATCAAATTTACCCCATTTCAATATCCGGACCATTGACATATTTAGGTCTCTTTCGAGGACGATCTGATTGATCTTCTCATTATCCCCCACATAAAAGGTAAAAAATGCTTTTTTTTCCGCAATAATGGTTGCACAATTTTCCGCAGTTGTTTTGCAGTTTATCATTAACGTATGAAATGCCTCTTTGTCAGCGGTACTCTCAAGTGTGGGGATTACCTCTGCCAGTTCTCGCAGCATACTTTCAATACTACCAAGTCCCGCGATCTCTTCCTGAATTTTTTCGTTTAACTGCACGCCGAAAAAACTCTCGATATGATCTGCTGGTTTTTCTATAGGGCTACTATATTCCATATACTAAAACAATACCGAATTTAGAGTATATAGTGTTGTTGAAGGAGGAATTTGGTATTTCATCGGTAAGGTAAAAATGAAGTGCCAGATTCTGTTGCATGAATAACCATTCTCAAAAAAAAGCATTCAAAAATTAAATTGAATGAAAATCATTCTCATAGTATTCTAATGAGCACATATCGTCTGAGGGTTTTCTTGCGTAAGATTTTTTATCACATTGTCTCAACGATGGGTTTTGATTGAGTGGATTTTATGGAATTGTCGAATCTGAACGCAGAATTACCCACGCATTCTTATTCGCCGATTTTAAGTTATAATCGGCTATGAATTAACTGTGGCACCATAGATCTTATTTTAAGATAATGAAATGATACTACTAACCATATGGTTCGTCAGTCAGATGTGTATTCCCGTGGTGGGATTATCACAGAGAAAAATTCAGATTACTGCACGGTTCGTCTTCGTTTGCCTGCCGGCGTGATATCTCCAGCGCAGATGGTTGGGGTGGCAAGGATAGCGGAGAAGTATGGAAGGGGGGATGTGCATCTCACAACCCGGCAGACAATGGAAATTCCGCATGTGGAACCAAAAAATCTTGAGGCAATGGTTGTTGAACTTAAGGAAAACGGTACTCCTCTCGGTGCGGAAAGAGAAGAGGTCGTCAATGTTGTGGCATGCCCCGGCAATGACAGATGCAGGGCCTCAAACATTGATTCTATCTCTCTTGCAAAGAAAATCGATGAAAAACATTTTGGCAAAGACATGCCCGTGAAGATACGTGTTAGCATTTCTGCCTGTCCCAATTCCTGCTCGGGAGAACAATTCAATGAGATTGGTATTACAGGAATCTGTAAACCAATTCGTGACCCGGGACTCTGTACTGGTTGTGGCACCTGTGTGCAGTATTGCCGCGAATCAGCGGTTGGGGTAAAAAACGGTACGGTTCAGGTTGATGATGGTAACTGTATCGTGTGCGGTGCCTGTGTTTCCACCTGCCCGTATGATATTCTCACATCTGAATCTCCTGCGTATCGAATATCCGTTGGGGGAAGGCGTGGCCGTCATCCTGCTGTCGGTAAACATTTTATTACGGTTACTTCCGAGGATCTGGCACTTGAAGTCGTGGATAGGCTGATTGACCAAGTCTATCGCTATGCATATACGGGAAAGCTTCTTGCTGATCAGCTAGACAAAATGGATTTTGATGTATTGAAAGAATCTTTAATGCAGCAACTGCCTGAGGGCTCAATATTGAATGAGTGTATTTGAATGAGATTTTCTGCCTTTTTCGGCAGAATGTCATATTTTTATGGTAGTCAATACCTATACTGGTTCATATATGGGTGCGGAATGCCTGACCGTCTGAACTGATTGGAATCAGGGTAGTGGGTTGTTGTTCCGAAAATTAATTTGAGGCTAACGATGATGAAAGTAATTTTAACAGTCAGGCCGGGCGAAAAATCATTTGTCCCTATAGAAGCGGAAATAATTGCTCCAAAGACATTCCTTTCTGATTATTCATCCTGTACCGTTTGGCGTGGGAACCGGGAACTCTTACTTTCTGAAGTATTTGATATAGAATGTGAGGGGACAGCTGTTTCGGTTGATGACGTGGAAATAATTATCCGAGGAGATGCCTCGAGAATCAAACGTGTAGGGGAATATATGGACGGAGGGAAGATTACGGTTCAAGGTGACATCGGGATGCATTGTGGAAATTTCATGTCGAAAGGTACCATTGAGATTCATGGCAATGCAGACGGGTGGCTTGGTCGTGAGATGACCGGCGGTCATATCATCTGTCATGGGAATGCCGGCCATTACTGCGGTTCCGGATACCGGGGTGAGAAGAATGGCATGAGTGGCGGTATTATCGAAGTCTTTAAAGATGCAGGCGATTTCTGTGCAGAGTGTCTCTCAGGTGGTGAAGTTATTGTGAAGGGTTCTTGCGGGGATATGGCAGGTGTTGACATGAAGGATGGAATACTGACGATATACGGAGATTGCACTCGTTTATGCGGAAATATGAAAGGGGGTATTGCAACAGTCTTTGGCACGGTTCACGGTATGATGCCCACCTTTAGAAAACAGGATGACGTTGTGGTGGAGGGGCGGACCATGTTCTGCTTCATGGGAGATGTCGGAAACCGGGGTAAAGGCACGCTTCAGATATCTGAGTATGACTTTCTCTGAAAGGTTTCAGGACCTTTCCGTTCTTTTAAATATCAATAAAATATTCTTATTCCCGAGGTCCACAAATTACCTTTTTACCTGATGATGATGACAAATCCTCTTTTCCTCCTGACGAAAGACGGATATTCATCATCTCACGATAGTTGAAAGGAATCACTCCGGTGTATTTTAAGGGTCTTTCACATCAACCGATATCAGGCGTTGATATCTTTAAGGGACGAATAAATCTCTAAAATGGATTCGAATCTGGTAACATTTCAGTTATTAACTATTTTTCACAGCACCAGTTCGGAATGGTTTCAATGAACAGATACCACTTGATCGCCGGGGATGACCCAGCCGTAAAATTCCTGATTTGATGTATAATTCCGTTTTTACCTCACTTTACCATTCTAAAACCAGTATCCGGTATGTTTCAGAAAGATCTCGCCCCATAAAATGTGTGAATACCGGTTTGGGATTGGATTGGTCATTCTGGTTCTCGTAACGTTCCTAATCTATATTGTATAATTACCCATTAAATGCGCGTCAATTCCCAAAAATAACGCTGTGAAGGGGCGCATCTCATAAAATGCATGAAAATATTTAATTATTCTATTTCGTGTTACAAACCTGCTATGGTCGTAATACTGAGTGTGAATCTTGCCTTAATTGAGGGTTGATTGGGCTATTCCCTAGAATTTATGTTTTATTTTTCTTAAGTTATATTACTCGGGATTAGGTATATTTATATCCTGACATTGTGTATATCTTCCTTGTCCCATGCGGGGACGTGCAGTAGTGACTATCATCGATTTCCGTCAGGGTTTTTTATCCCTGTCTTTGTTCAGAAAATGAAATGCATTGCACAAACGGGTAATTGGAGGAAAATAAATGGCAAAATATTCCGACACAATTGATCTCTATTCAGATGACGGAAAACTTCTGAAGAGTGGCGTTCCTATCAACAAGATCAGCCCTCTCACAAATCCGGCATCAAGAAAGATCATCGACCTCACAAAGAGGTCAATCGCAGTCAACCTCGGCGGCATTCAGAAAGGTCTCAAAGCAGGTAAGCTCAGCAAGGGCACCATTCTCGGTCGTGAACTTGACCTGCCGATTATGGACAACAAAGACGCAATCATCGCAAAGATCAAAGAGATGGTTGACGTTAAGGGCGGCGACACAGTCGTTCACGAGTACAAAGGCGGAAACCTTCTCCTTGTCGAAGTTCCAACCGAGCGCCTTCAGGCAGCAGGAACGTATGACGCAACTATCTCAGCCGTTGCAGCAGCAACCACCTACGCAATTGTTGACCAGTTTAACATCGATGCATTCAATGCATCCACCGTTAAGGCAGCATGCTGGGGTGGATACCCCCACACAATGGACATGGAAGGCGCAGGCGTAACCTCTGTTCTCAACATTCCACAGAACAATGAAGGTATCGGCTTTGCACTTCGCAACATCGGTGTCAATCACTTTGTGATGATGACCCATAAGAATGCAATGCAGGGTGTAGCACTCTCAGCAACTCTCGAGTCTGCAGGACAGTTCGATATGGGAGGCGCAATCGGCCCATTCTAGCGCCACCTGCTTCTGCACTACGCATACCAGGGTCTCAATGCAAACAACCTCGTCTACGAACTCACCAAAAAGAACGGCAAGACAGGTACCATTGGTACCGTTGTTCAGTCGCTTG
>JAAYIO010000024.1 GCA_012523385.1 Methanomicrobiales archaeon | reverse complement strand
TGTTCCATCCCCTATAACGTCATAGAACCCTGCAAGGGTTTTGACGGCGTTCCTGTGCACGAGGTTAATGGCATCGTTGGGATATCCCGTCGACACCATCATTTCGACAACCGTTTCCAGAAAATTCGGTTCGAATACTCTCCATACCAAAGGAAAATCCATGGCGTCTGCCGTTCTCTCAAGCTCGGGAACTGTTCTTTGTTCATCAAAGACGAACGTATTCAGTTCGACCTCATAATCTCTGGAGAGCATGAGGGCCGCAAGAGAGCTGTCTTTTCCTCCGGAGAAGAGTACTCCTGCCTTCATTTCCGGGTAATCCTGTAATCTGTCTTTTTAGGCGTAAGCTGTACGAGAATCTTTTTGAGCATCTCATCAGAGATCTTGCCACGAAGGCGGCCACTCTGTGCGAGGACGATCAATTGTTGCTCGACAGCTTTTGCAAAGTCTGCGCGAGTTAGTTTGATGGTATTCAACCGCTCCCGTGCCTCCGGCTCCAGAATCTGCATGAGGATCATGTGGATTTGGGCATCCTGCTGTTCACGCTGGCGTGCCATCTCCTCTTCCATTTGGCCATGCTGTTGCTGCTGGCGCTGGTAATCCTCCATTCTTCTCCGCCGGAGTTCGTTTAGCTCGTCGTCTCCCATCAGTTAAACCCCCGTTTAATATTTTGCAAGTGCCGGTGTCTGCTCTGTGGCATCTGCTTTGAGACCGTGCGCAACACCATCAAGGAATGATCTTCCTTTTGGGGTAACTTTGCGGCCGTTCTCAACATTCTCAACCAGACCTTCACCCTCAAGTTGCTGGATAACTTTCCGGATAACTGAACCGGATCCTTTCCTGAACCTGTCGGGGCTTGAGCCACGGTTTTGCTTTCCGCCGTAGAATGATCTGAGTCTCTCTACACCAATCGGGCCATCCACATAGATGCGGCGCAGGACTGCTGCCGCACGGGTGTACCACCAATCTTCATCGGCTGGTGGTCCCTGTTTGTGGACACCTGTTTTGGCAAATGCTGCCCATTCCGGTGCTTCCACGGATTCCATTGCCTTGAGTTCTTCAGCCGTTTTACGGATCAGAACATCTGCAGGCAAATCATATACGGTTGTCATGTTTTACCACTCTCTAGTATGCCTATTAGCAGTCTTTACATATAGGTGGGATATTGATTTAAATATTCCCGAGAATATCCATCATTTGGATGGTTTTCTCAGCCGCGCAAGTACCATGGTTCGGCCCCGCGTCTGTACAAGTTCTGCCCTGCATGCCGTTGCAATGCCTGCCGGATCCACTTCTGTACTTTTGAGCCACTTGACTTTTACCATCTCACGATCTTTGATCTGTCGTTTGATTTCTTCATACGTCTGTTCCGTGACTCCGTTTTTTCCAATCCATATTGTCGCTTTTAACTGCGATGCTGCCTTTTTATCGATGATATCCCCTCCCAACAGGGCAGCGCCACTGATGGCCACATGCCCGGCAGGTTATGATGATTCTGCTCTGATGAATTCGTATTCGTGCATTCACTCCGGGTATCAGAAATGAGGAACATTTTCGACAAAATTTCCTTTTCCACACCCGGGGAATTGCAATTTTTTCCCGCATTGCTATGCGGCGCGCCAGCATGATATATTCTCGTGCCCGGTCCTGATTATTGCGCGCAGCAATTTCGGCCTCTGAAAAGAGGATTTCTATACGCTCCTTTGCAACAGGAGACCGTGATCGTTGCTGGCGTCTCTTTCCACCCATTTGTTCTATGTAATTTAACGCAGGTGATAATGAATATCACTCTCCTCCACTCTCATTGATGATGACTCGTCTTCCTGAGATTTCAAGACGGTCCTCGCAGATTAGTTTCACTGCCTGGGGGAGAATCAGATGTTCAAATTCCATAATTCTCTCTGCAAGGGATGCTTCCGTATCGTCATTAAGCACAACAACCGGATACTGGATAATAATTGGCCCGGTATCCATGCCTTCATCGACAAAATGGACCGTACAACCGGCGATCTTCACGCCATAATCCAATGCCTGCTGCTGAGCATGGAGGCCGGAAAAACTGGGGAGGAGGGCAGGATGAATATTGATCATTTTTCCGGAAAATGCACGCACCGTCTCAGATTTTAAAAGGCGCATGTAACCGGCGAGAACAAAGAGGTCTGCGTTACAGTCTCTCATTGCTTTTTCCAGTGCCTGATTGTAGTGTTCACGATCAGGATACTCTGAGAAATTGATGAGCGAAACAGGAATATTATGTTTTTCCGCGCGTTTAATTGCATATGCAGATGGATTATCCGTGATGAGGCAGGCAATCTGTGCGGGGATTGTACCGTCACAGACCCGGTCAATTATTGCCTGAAAATTAGATCCTCTTCCTGATGCAATCACCGCAATGCGTTTCATACCCATATATTGGCATAATTTCATGTTAACAATTCGTTTGCGGGTCGTTATCCATCGGGAAGATGAGTTTGATATTTTCTATCCGGTGATCCTTCATTTTCATCACCATCAGACGGATTCCGGATTCAGAAAAGGTGACAACTTCACCTTTCCGGGGAATGTGGCCCAGTTGTTCAATAATCAGGCCCCCAAGTGTTTCATAGGATTCGCCGATAGGAAATGAGGTGTTTAGCTCCTCATTAACGTCTTCAATCCACGCGCGTGCATCGATAAGATATACCCACTCATTGACTTTCTGGATGTCTGGTTCCTCTTCATCGAACTCGTCCATGATCTCACCGACAAGTTCCTCAAGAATATCCTCTACTGTGATGATGCCTGCAAACGTCCCGTACTCATCCACAACGATGGCAAGGTGAATCTTCTTTTTCTGCATTTCACGTAAAAGGTCATCGATTTCTTTGGATTCCGGAACAAAGTGCGCCTCATGCACGAGACCCCGAATATCGACCTTTGGGCCCGGTGAATAGATAACGCCGAATACGTCTTTTACATTTAATATGCCGATGATATTGTCGATCTGGTCATCATAAACGGGGAGACGGGTAAATCCGGTCTCATTAAAAATATTGACCGTGTCCTCCAGAGAGCTATTCTGGTTGATTAACACTGCATCTGCCCGTGGCGTCATCACCTCTCTGGTGCGGGTGTCTGAAAATGCAAAGACGCGGTAGAGCATCTCATGCTCTTCCTCTTCGATGGTGCCTTCCTCTTCTCCTACATCGATCCACTGTTTTATTTCATCTTCCGTAACGGTGAGCTTTATTTCCATGTTCCGTGAAAAGACGCCTCTTACACCATCAACTACCCAGAATAATGGATAAAGGAGATACGAAAGCCACAGCACAGGGCGGGATGCCAGGAGTGCTATCCGCTCTGTCGAACGCGCTGCATAGGTCTTGGGAACAATTTCTCCAAAGGTCAGCATCAAAATGGTTGTTACAAAGGTAGCAATTCCGATTCCGATTCCTCCCCATATTTCAATGGCAACAGCGGTAGCAATGGATGCAGCGCCGATATTTACCAGATTGTTGCCGATGAGAATCGTTATCAGCAGGTGGTCTTGATCGGACTTCAGGAGTTCAAGTGCCTCAGAACCCGTTTTTTTTTGTTCAACGAGGGTGCGCACCTTTGCAGGATTTATCGAGATCAATGCAACTTCTGACCCCGAGAAAAACGCGGAGAAGACAAGACACAAAATAAAAATGATAAGGAGTGCAAGACCGTATTCTATCATTGCACTATACCGCCTCCGGCGGTCATGGATAAATTCGGATTCATATATGTATTACTCTCTTATTTTGCACGTTTTCCCAGATAAAAGCAACGCTAACTGAAAAAAATTTCTGACCCATGTGTTTTCCTCAGACACCACTTCTATTTTTTCTTTGAGGGACAATTTCTTCTGAAAGGTGAGGTCCTCAATCTCAAGTATGAGAGGCCCTGAATAACCGCTATCGGCAAGGTGTGTGAGTATATCTGCCACCTTTTCATTTCCCTTTGGTCTGCTGTGCATTCTGCCGTTACTATAGGCACTGACATGAACAACGGCAATCCGATCACTGAGATTATCGATATACTCTGCTGCATCGTTACTATCTCCCGTAAAGGTATGAGCGACATCCAACGTGAAAGAAAGCCATTTTTCTTTCTCCAAGAGAGATATCAGGTCACAAGGTGCCGGAAGAAGGGAGTTTATTTTCCGCTCCATATTTTCAAGTGCAACGGGTATACCTGCGGATGACGCGCAGATGTGAACTTCTGAAAGATGATGTGCCAATCGTATTTTATCTTCGGAAAATGCGGGGCGCTTTGCGGTTCTTCTGCCCGGATGAATGGTTACCGCGCAGGCATTGATCTGTTTTGCAAGTGAAATTGCACGGCAGGTCCACTGGGTGGAGATATCTGCCACATCGGGATTTAGCGAACAGGGGTTTAAATCAAGCACGGGTGCATGGACACTCACACAACGAATGGCGGG
>JAAYIO010000247.1 GCA_012523385.1 Methanomicrobiales archaeon | reverse complement strand
CGTAATGTCTCTCCCACTCTCCTCTATGATAAAAATGCCGGAAGGTAAAACGCTTGAATTCAAACGTGACCTTTCCTCACCAAAAAATGTCTTAAAGACAATAATAGCGTTTGCAAACACTGCCGGAGGAAGGATTTTCATCGGTGTTGAGGATGAAACGCGTAACATTTTGGGAATCACAAATCCGTTTGATGAGGAGGAGAGGCTTTGCAGTCTCATTGCTGATAATATTGCACCAAAACTTATCCCTAATGTTGAACTGGTGTCTTTTGGTGATAAAACGCTTCTTGCAGTTGAAGTGTATCCAAGTGGAAGGCGACCTCACTTTATGAAGAATGAAGGTCCTGATGACGGGGTATATGTCAGGCTCGGGTCAACCAACCGCAAGGCAGATAATGAGCTTATCGAAGAGTTACAGCGGAGTGCTTTTGGTGTTTCATTCGATGAGATGCCGATGCCTGATCTCTCTTTGGATAATCTTGATATCGGGTTTGCAAAGAAGGACTTTGAGGGAGTCAGAAAATTAAATGAAGAAGAGCTTCTGACTCTTAAATTTCTGGTTCCTGTCCAGGGAAAACTGGTCCCGACTACTGGTGCCATGCTTCTTTATGGAAAAAACAGGAATTTCTATTTTCCGGATGCCTGGGTCCAGTGCGGACGGTTTATAGGAAAGGATAAGGCGGACATCTTTGATCATACGGATATTCATGAACCTCTTTCTAAATCAGTTGAGGATGTTATGCTCTTTTTGAAGAAACATGCATTTAAGGGAGCTGATTTTTCTGATATTAAACGTAAGGATGTCTGGAGTATTCCCTTAACAATTCTTCGTGAAGCTGTGATTAACGCTATAGTTCATGCAGATTATTCACAGAAAGGGGCACCAATAAGGGTTTCTTTTTTTGATGACAGAATTGAGATTGAAAACCCCGGAATTCTTCTACCCGGAATGACAGTTGAGGATGTTAAGCAGGGTGTATCAAGGATAAGAAACCGTGTGATTGCCAGGGTTTTTAGTGAACTTGATTTAATTGAGCAGTGGGGCAGCGGATTTCGCAGGATATTAAAGGAGGCTGACAAACTGGGGCTTCCTGAGCCTGAGATTATAGAGATAGGAATGCGGATTCGTGTGACTGTTTATCTTGCTGAAAATATAGAAGTAAAGTCCTCCGGCAAAGTAACCGAACAAGTAACTCCGCAGGTAAAACGCCTTCTCTCATGTCTAAAGGAAAAACCACTCAGTGTTAAGGGTGCAATGGAAGTTCTCGGGCTTAATCACCGGCCTACTTTTGTATATGACTACTTAAAACCTGCAACCGATGACGGATTTGTTGAGATGACACAGCCTGATTCACCAAAAAGTCCGACACAGAAGTACAGACTGACAAAAAAAGGAAAGGCACTTCTTTTGAAAACAGATGGAGATGAGCAATGATGACCACAAAATCAAAATCAACATCAAACAACCCTGTCCCGAACTTCTACCGGGCCTCTGCCGAGGACTTTAAGAAGATTCCCGGGAGTCCGATTGCGTATTGGGTTAGTGATAGAGTTAGGGATATTTTCTCAAATTTTGATTGTTATGGGTCAAAATTTGATATAAAATCAGGGATGTGTACGGG
>JAAYIO010000246.1 GCA_012523385.1 Methanomicrobiales archaeon | reverse complement strand
GTGAAGGAACCCGTCAGGTGGTCATCACCGCCCACCTCTGGTTATCCTCCAAGGACTTTGGGGGTGTGGAATTTGGCATTCCACAGGGATGGATAGTTACGGAAAAATACAGCAGCTATCCTGACGGCGATATAGATGCCCGTCCCGAATATTACATCTCGGAATGGCGAACCGGTTCTTCGCTGAAATACACCAGTTTGGTGAGAATCCGGTTGGATATCAATGTACCCCGCCCTGATGAAGGGAATCAGGGATATATTATTCTGGTGCTTCAGCCGGAGGATGACACCCCTCCTTTCGAAGAATGCAGGATTCTTGTTGGTGTTGGGAGTGAAATGGTAAATGGCACCTCTGTAATCCACCCGACGTTTACCAACGATTCTCTCAATTTTTCAATATCCAGATAAGAATTGTATATACCCATGCCCTGATTCAGAATGGTTCGTGAGTTCCATTTTTACAAGAACAATTTTTTCCGTTTTAGACCGGGTAATCATATTCAATTGGGTTTGGTCCTCATTCATGTGAGAGTTCCCAGAGATACAGGGATGCGACCGAACCATAGGGTGAATAGCGTTTTCTAAATGCATCAAACTCTGTTTTGGTCAATGCCTCTAAGCCATAGAGATTCATCATCCCCCGTCGAATCGCCAAATCCCCCCAACTGACCACATCAGGACGTTCCAGAGAGAATATCATGAGCATTTCAACCGTCCAGATGCCCACGCCTTTCAGAGCAGTTAATCGTTTGACAATCTCAACATCTGAGAGATTCCTGAATTCCGAAAGATTGAGTTCTCCTTGGGCTTCATGTTCAGAGATATTTTTTATGTAGCCCGCTTTCCGCATGGACAGGCCGCATTTCTGAATTTTTTCAACCGGTACGGATGCGATTATTTCCGGAGTAATGTCTCCAAAACATTCGCACATTCTGCTCCAGACGGTTGCTGCTGCTTTTTTGGATATCTGTTGAGAAATAATACTATTGATAAGTGCCGTGAACAGGTCAGGATTCGTCTCACGATCGATCATTCCGATCCTATCAATAGCTGTTCCAAGCAATTCATCCTGTTTTTTGAGATAATTTACCTCTGTGGGCCCGTATTTAAAAATCCTCATGTCTCTGTTCCTTATCGAGCAGGAATTGTTTGGTTGCAAGGCCGCCCGCATATCCTGTCAGTTTCCCATCTTTTCCGATGACCCGGTGACAGGGAATAATAATGGGAATGGGGTTACGGTTATTGGCAAGCCCCACTGCTCTTGAGGCCTTGGGGTTGCCTATTTTCTGTGCAATCTCCTGATAGCTCCGTGTTTCACCATAGGGTATCTCTTGCAGTGCTCTCCAGACACTCTGCATGAATTCTGTACCGACGGGTGCAAGAGATAGATCAAATTGGGTTCGTTCTTTACAGAGATACTCCTGTAATTGTTTTCCGGCTTGTTTCAGGAGTTCTGATTCATGGATATGCGCATCTTTGGATACGATTTCTTTATCGAAATACAGGTTTGTAATGCCTGTTCCATCTTCACCAATTCCAATCTTTCCAAGAACCGTCTGATAGAAAAAAACATTCATGATTTCCCTCTTTCATTTTCATCGTATAATGATTCCTTAGGTACTATCCTTTTCTTGTAGATAGATCCCAAAAATGAAATTTGGAGCCCTTTGGCGGTATTTCTGTCAAAAGGGGAATCCCTCTTCGCTTAATGGCATTTAGGAGAAGAATCACTCCATGCCAGAGGAAGATGTAGTCCATCTCTTCGGGGGAGAGAGGGAGAG
>JAAYIO010000023.1 GCA_012523385.1 Methanomicrobiales archaeon | reverse complement strand
GTATAATAGTGCCTCAGTATTTCGACAACCCGGCCGATAGACTCCTGATCACCGACCGAGGTGCCACCAAATTTCATTAAAAGCCTCATTCTGGCCCCACTACCCTATCTATTTCTTTATGTAATTATACTGCACAATGGTTAATATCATGCCTGGAGATCATGTCACAGACTGCCATGTGCTTGTCATCGGTAGCGGCGGTGCCGGTTGCAGGGCGGCACTTGAAGCAAGCCGATACGGTGAGACCGTGCTCCTTTCGCGAACATTGACGGGGAAAGGCGGCTGCACTATCATGGCAGAAGGGGGGTATAACGCAGTCCTTAATGAGGAAGATTCAACGACCCTTCACTTTGAAGATACCATGCGCGGAGGAGGATACCTCAACGACCCGGCGCTTGCAAAGGTGTTGGTAACAGAGTCGCCGGACCGGTTCCGGGATCTCACTGCGTGGGGCTCGGTCTTTGACGTGGAACATGACTGTGTGCCAGCCCAGCGACCCTTTGGCGGCCAAAGGTTCTGTCGCACCTGCTATGCAGGTGACCGGTCAGGCCATGAGATGATCCAAACCCTCACGGAACAAATACGAAATACTGACATCCGCCAGGTGCAGGAGACAAGCGCCATTGACTTTCTCATGGACGGGAAACGGGTTGCAGGCGCCATCACACTTGACCGTGACGGACACCTCGGCGCAATCACGGCTGATGCAACGGTCGTTGCCACCGGCGGGGCCACGCGGTGCTATGACATCTCCACCAACTGCGCCGCAGGGACGGGGGACGGTTTTGCCCTTGGGTATCGGGCCGGAGCCACGCTTATTGATATGGAGATGGTGCAGTTCCACCCAACAGGTGCGGTTTATCCGCCGGATTCACGCGGCCGCCTCATCACGGAGGCTGTGAGAGGAGAGGGCGGCGTGCTCAAAAACAGCCTTGGGGAACGGTTTATGGAACGCTACGACCCCGAGAGGATGGAGTTATCCACCCGGGATGTGGTGGCACGTTCCATTGCAACCGAGATTCTTGAGGGCCGCGGGACAGAGCACGGCGGTGTCTACCTTGATGTGACACATCTGTCAGCCGAAGAGATCGAACGCCGACTCCCCATCATGCTCGACCAGTTCCTCCATTTCGGTGTAGATATACGGATTCAGCCAATGGAGGTCGCCCCCACCGCTCACCACCTCATGGGAGGACTCAAAATAACGCCGGACACTGCCACCACCCTCCCCGGGCTCTTTGCCTGCGGAGAGGTGACCGGCGGTGTCCATGGTGCAAACCGCCTCGGCGGCAATGCTCTGGCAGACACACAGGTATTCGGCAAACGGGCCGGAGAAGCCGCAGGAAAGTCGCCGAAAATATCCCTATCGGTGGATGTCGATGCAGTCCTTGCAATCGAAGCGGCACGCTGTGATGCGTACTGCAACGGCACGACACCGCCGCACGAAATCCTTCGTGACCTCACACGGGTGATGTGGGATCATGCGGGCATCTTCCGGACGAAAACAGGGTTGCAGGAGGCTGAAGCCACGGTCAGTCGTCTTCAGATGCTAATACCAAAGGCCGCAAACCGCAGGATGCTCAATGAATGTTGCACCGTCACGAATATGCTCACCGTGGCACGCCTCATCATTCAGGGTGCACTCCTCAGAGAGGAGTCACGCGGAGCCCACGTGAGGACCGACATCACGCAGAGCTGGACAGCGGAGAACTCACCGTTCGGTCATACGGTGCAGTCGCTCTTTGGAACAACCATCGAAGATAGGCGGAGAGACGCATGAAACCAATCACTTTCACCATCGAACGCTTTGACCCCGAAACGGACGCAGCACCGCATGTTGAGACCTATACGGTGGATGTAAACGAGGGAGCACGGGTGCTCCATGCCCTCCACGCCGTCCGCGAGCAGTGTGACCCATCCCTTACCTACCGTTACTGCTGCATGACTGGCCAGTGTGGCAGTTGTTCTGTCAGGGTAGACGGTGAGCCTGTCCTCGCCTGTATGCACGAGGCATATGATGGCATGAGAGTTGCCCCCCTGAACCTCCCGGTGGAGCGTGACCTTGCAGTTGAGATGAAAAGCTACCTCAAGGATCTTGCCGGCATCACACCATCCGCCTTTACCGGCTACCTGACGAGCGAGGCAAACGAGGAAATTCGGCCCATACGCGACTGTATCGAATGTCTCGCCTGCGTCTCCGAGTGCCCTGCACTTGCTGTCGCTGACTTTACCGGGCCGCTCTCTATGCGTCAGGAGATGCGTATTGCCCTTGACCCGCGGGATGAGCGGAACCGTGCGGCACTCACGGTCAAAGATGGTCTATTTACCTGCACCACCTGTCAGCGCTGCCTTGAGGTCTGCCCGAAACATATTGCCATTCCGGGAAAGGCCATCGAGAAACTGCGGGAGATTGCCCACCGCGAGGGGCTCACCCTCCCGAAACACCAGACGGTGGCCGATATGGTTCGTGCCACCGGACGGAGTGTGGACCGCATCATGCCCACCGTGCTTGAGCAGGTGCCTGAAGTGATTGAGCCCGTGGGTGAAGTGAGAGGCGAGGTCGGGTTCTTTGTCGGTTGCATGTATAACGGCCGTTTGCCGGACACCGCTTTAAAGATGCTTGCAGTGCTCCGCAGAAACGGTATCCGCGTCATCATCCCCCCCGAACAGGTCTGCTGCGGGTCACCTTTGATCCGAACCGGCCAGACAGAATTTGTCCGCGAGCTGAAACGGATTAATATCGGGTGCTTCGTTGACCGGGGCATCGACACCGTCATCACGACATGCGCCGGGTGCGGTTCAACCCTGAAAAACGATTACGATACGCCTTTCCGGGTTCTTGATATCAATGAACTGCTGGAAGAATACGGCATTGAAACGCCCGTTTCATCTTCGGTTCCCATGACCTACCATGACCCCTGTCACCTTCGCCGGGGGCAGCATGTCACCGAGGAGCCGCGGACACTGCTCCGGAAGTTAACCGATGACTTCCGCGAGATGCCGGCCCGCTGTTGCGGAGCAGGGGGCGGTGTGCGTTCCGGACAACCTGATGTAGCCGCAGATCTCGGTCGTGAACGCCGGGATGCCATTGCAAAGACGGGTGCAGAGATGGTCGTCACTTCATGTCCGTTCTGTGAGTTCCATATCAGTGAGCACGCTGACGTTCCCGTCGTCAATATCATCACGCTCCTCTTTGAGGCATATGAAAAAATGGATGAGGCCTCAGGTGAGGATTCCGGCTGGAAAGATATCCCGTGTAGGGATAGCGAATAACAAAACAGATTGAATGGGATGGGGGAAGTGACACCCATCCCTTCCTTTTTTATTACCTTCGCGGTATTTTTTCAGTCTGTTGCCGTAACAGTCGTATTCTGCTGCGCATTGAATCCCCCGGCTTTAAGCTTGGCACTGAGATAAATGGACTGAATGAGCTCGTTTGCTGAACGGGCGTATTCGGGATTTGAGCTCAGGGTAGCCGCCTGTAATGCGGGCAGGGCAGGTTCACCGATGCGGACAATGACCTCTTTTACCTTGTCTGTGTTCGGATTGTTGCGTTTGAGCGCATCAAGCAGGTACGGCACGGCGGGTTTACCCATACCTATGAGAGTTGTTGTACAGATTGAGAGTGTATCGGTATCCTTTGCATTCAGGGCGATGATTAACGCGGGAATCGCAGGTTCGCCAATCTCCTGAAGAATAAAGGCACCGTAGATCCGGGTCTTGTTGTCACTCACGGCAAAGGAGTCGATGATTGGCTGGACAGCGGGTTCACCTATTTCAATAAGAGTCATTATGGCAGTATGTTCCGTATCCGGATCGTCAGACGAAAGTGCCTGTATCTGCTGGTCAATCATATCGCCCATGCCCGCATTACCTGCAGTACCCTCTGTGCATCCACAGATGCAGACGGCTAAAAGCAGAAGAATAAAGGCAACGGACTTCCATGCCAAAGATGGTCGCATACCTACCTGTTTGATCGTAAAAAGAGAAAAATCTCACGCAACGGGAAAAAGAGAATGGGGGAGAGGGAGAGGATAATCGATTCTCTTCAGGGGTTTTGCGAGAGATACGCGTATGCCTCAAGTGCGGCTTTTGCCCCCTCGCCTGCGGCAATGATCACCTGCTTGTTGTGCACCTCAGTGATATCGCCTGCCGCAAATACACCGGGCCGTGAGGTAGCGCAGTTAACATCAATTTTTATCTCACCCTGTTTATTCAGTTCCACGAAGCCGTTTAAAAAGGAGTTATTCGGCTGTTGATCAATGGCAAGGAAGATGCCATCCACGGCAAGCCGGGACTCTTTGCCTGTTTTTGATTCTTTTAGGGTAACGCCCTGTACAAGCGCACCCCCGTTTATTGCAGTCACAACCGCGGGCATATGGGTAATGATGTTTTTAACAGACGCATACTGCTTCTGGTATATTTCATCGGCCCGCAGTTTTGAACGGACGATTAAGTGCACCTCTTTTGCAATGGTACTCATCTCGATTGCCGTGGTAAGAGCATAGTTGCCGCCGCCGATAACTGCCACCTTCTTTCCGGAAAACAGTGGCCCGTCACAGGTGGAACAGACACTTATTCCGCGGCCGATGAACCGTTTCTCTTCAGGAAGGCCCAGCCACTGCGGGCTCATACCTGACGTGATGATGACGGCCCGGGCAGAAAATGTTCGCCCGGATACAGTCTCTGCCGCAAAACCGCCATCAGTGCCCTCACGGAGGGCGGTGACCGGATCGAGTTCCAGAGTAATACCGATGCCCTCACGCACCTTTTCCTCAAACTTCTGCATCAGTTCCCCGCCGGTGACGAGACGAAATCCCATATAATTCTCAATGGCCCACGATTCAAGGGCCTGACCGCCGATATTCTCGGTCAAAACCAGCACCGAGAGCATCTTTCGTGATGCATACATCGCTGCCGTGAGCCCCGCAGGACCTCCCCCGACAATGAGCACATCATAGACATCAGGCACCTTCTCGGTCTCAAAGAGTTCGCGGAACCGGGCCACATCAAACCCGACAATGATCTCGCCATCCACCACGGTGACCGGCACCCCATACTGACCGGAGAGCTTCACCATCTCTTCTGCGGCTTTGCGGTCCCGGCCGACATCGATCTCTGTGAACGACACCCCCAGACGGGAAAGGTAGCCCTTCGTCAGAACGCAGTACTGGCATCCATCTGTTGAATATATTGTGACATTCACCATGATCTCATCTGTACCACAAAGGCAGATAATACTTACCGGATTGACCGGAAAAAAAGAGGATTATTCAATCAGTTCAAACTTTGAGCCCGGAATACCGCATATGCCACAACGCTCCGGAACTTCACCAAGCTCAATATTGCCGCAGACCGGACAGATATACACCAGAGTCGCCGGGAGATCACTGCCGGACTTCACGGCAGCAAGCGCTTTTGCATAGAGCCCCGCGTGAACCTCTTCTGCCTTCATTGCATGGGTAAAGACCGTCTTTGCCTCAGTAGCTTTTTCAGTTGTTGCCAGTTCAATAAAAGCAGGATACATCTCGGTGTATTCATGGGTCTCTCCCTGAACAGCATCGGCGAGATTCTCCTCGGTTGAACCAATTGCCTTCAGAGCGCCAAGAAGACGCCGTGCATGAATTTCCTCTGCTTTGGATGCTGCAGTAAAGAGTTTTGCAACGACCGGGTATCCCTCGTCCTTTGCCTTCGTGGAATAACTTGCATACTTGCGGTTTGCCTGCGATTCCCCGGCAAACGCCGCCCATGCATTTTCTTGTGTTGTCATTGTATTCTTTGACTCTCCTTTTTTGAATAAAGAATAGAACGGGCATACTCCCTATTAAAAATGTCGTTGTTTACCAAAGGGGCTATAGCATACCGTCATTGTTTTATTTCCCGTATGCCATTCTTTCACTATACTATCGGGTTGTTGGGGAGATAAAAGACAATATGGCAGTAAAACGGATGCGAGATACAGAGGCGATTGACCGGCCCCGCGAACGAATAGCAGCCGAGGGCCCGGCTGTCCTCGAAGACCGTGACCTCGTCGCGGCCATCATCGGGAAGGGTATTCCCGGACGCGATGTCAACATTATTGCAACCGACATCACCGACCTTCTGAAGCTGAAGGGAACCGAGATGACCTACGGCGATCTGACGGAGATTAAGGGGATCGGGGGCACAAAAGCGTCGCAGATGGTGGCTGCCTTTGAACTGGCCCGCCGCTACATAGAAAAGTCCGGCATCAAGATCTCACGACCGGAGGATATCCTCTTAATGTCTGCCGATCTGATCCATAAACAGCAGGAATACTTTATTCTTTTCACCCTCAACGGGGCGGGCGAGGTAATCCGGCGTCACACCATCACTAAAGGCACACTCACCCATTCACCGGTGCACCCCCGCGAGGTCTTTGGCCCTGCCCTCGCCGACCATGCGGCCTCGGTGATCTTTGTTCATAACCACCCTTCCGGGAACACCGAGCCCTCAGATGCAGACATCACTATTACCCGCACCCTCGCTGAAGCAGGCGAGATTCTGGGCATCCGCGTGCTTGACCATGTGATTGTGGCAAAGACAGGGCACACTAGTCTCAAGGAGCGGGGCCTCTTCTAACGGCCGTGACGTTTCTCACAACGAATAACCTTTGAATGATAGGATTTTTCAAACCTGAACCATTACCTGATGTCATAAAATTAGGCTATTTATCCCATCTGAAATGAAATTCAGCGCCTTTCTTTATGAAGGGTAACAAAAAAAGGGGATATTGCTTATTCAGGCAGGTTTTTTGCCATATCAAGGGTGATGAGTTCCCCCATACGAAATCCCTTATCATAGGCAGCTTTCATCACTTCAGGCCGTGTGGTGATGTCAATTATCTCATCCATGTTATTCTGGAGCACCGCATCCCAGTATCGGCAGTCAATAATGTCACAGAACGCCTTCGTGGAGGCGATGACCCCGTCAAAATCATCTTCAATATTCAGCCCGCCGATGCTCAGGAGAAGCGTTTTTCGATGTTTTTTCTTAGCAGGGCTAACAAGCGGCTCCTTTCGGATGTATTTCGCCATAAAAAAAACCTGAAACCGATCCATAAAAGATTTCAAAGCACCGGGAATGCCCATTGTCATCACCGGGGTGGCGATAATGAGACCGTCAATTTCACGGAATTTCTCATAAAAGGGAGTCACATCATCTTTCATACCACAATCGGCATGGTTCTGACAGTAAAAGATCTCTTTGCAGGAGCTGAGTTTTAGGCGTGGCACGGAGACAACTTCCACCCTACACCCTGCATCGCGAATTCCCCGCACTGCCTCTTCCATTAATTTTGCGGTATTTCCTTTCGGCCGGGGGCTTCCCAGCAGAGCAATAATCTGTGGTGCCATTGGTGGTGGGTACGATGTTCATAATAATAAGAACTCCGGATGCGAAAACAGGAGGTAGTATTTCATCCGGAATGATCTTTCGGGAAAAAGTTTATTGCGCCGTAGTATGAAGTAGGGATAGAGGTGAGTATTCATGAGTGAAAGCCCAAAACGCGTGAAAGCTGGCGACAAAGTCGGACCAGGAACGTACAAATGTGTCGACTGTGGCCTTGAATTTGCCATCAATGAGTCAGACAAGGATCTCAGAAAGTGTCCTACCTGTGCCTGTGAGACCTATAACTGTTTCCCGATGACTCACATCCGGACAGATATCAAGACCCCGGAAGATGCCAGGAATCCACCAAAACGCTGAGATAATGATTAGATATCGGGGAGACTATC
>JAAYIO010000245.1 GCA_012523385.1 Methanomicrobiales archaeon | reverse complement strand
CTCTCCCTGAACGATCTTCAAATGTGCGTATCTTTTCAATTAGCCGTTTTTTGTTTTGAATTGAATCACTGATGTTTTTGAGGATATCCTTTTGTGCCACCCTTTCCAGGTGAATATTGCAGCCTTTGGGGAGAGCGTATGATCCTGAAGTGATCTGGTTTTCAAGGGAGATGGAGGAATTGTAGAGCAATGCCTCCAGGTGTTCGGCAAATCGGTATTCTGCCCTGTGCCGCCCGACAAAGTCGAGGACAGTCAGGCACTCTTTCCCCTCGGCAAGGCGAAGTCCCCGTCCCAGTTGCTGGATGAAGACGGTCAGGCTCTCGGTCGGACGGAGAAAGAGTATGGTGTTTACGTCCGGGATGTCAACTCCTTCATTGTAGAGGTCAACGACAAATATGAATGAAATCTCACCCTTCACGAGGCGGTTCTGTATAGACTCTCTCTCCTCGCGTCTGCTCTTTGCATGGAGATGTGATGACGGAATGCCTGCGTCGGTGAATGCCTGAGCCATAAATGCGGCATGATCCACCGATACACAGAATCCAAGGCCGATGACATCCCTGATGTCTGTGGTATACCGGTCAACGGCATCAAGAATGGTTGCCACTCGTTTGGTATTACCATTATAGAGGTGGCTTAGTTCACGGGTGTCATATCTGCCGTTTGTCCATCCGGTCTGATCGAGATCAACACCATCTGCCACCCCAAAGTAATGGAACGGGGCAAGGAGTTTCCGGTCAATCGATTCGGGAAGGCGGATCTCTGCTGCAATATGACCATCGAAGTATGAGAGGATGTCCTGTCCGTCCATCCGCTCCGGGGTTGCAGTGAGGCCAAGGAGGATCTGTGGTCGGTAGAATGAGAGTAATTCGGTGTATGAGGGCGCTGCTGCGTGGTGAAATTCATCGATGATGATGTAGTCGTAGTAATCAGGTGATGTTTCTTTGTAAAGCTCCTTGCTGTTAAAACTCTGGATAGAGATGAAGAGGTGGTCTTTTTGTGTTGGGGTGTGCCCGCCCACCATGAGTTCTCCGAAATTCTGATCCCTCAGAATACCGCGGAATGTGGCACAACTCTGTTTAAGGATCTCTTCGCGGTGGGCGACAAAGAGAAGACGAGGGTGCCCTCCGGTCTTGTGGGCATATGCCTTGTAATCAAATGCGGCAATGACGGTTTTTCCTGTGCCGGTGGCAGCGACGATGAGATTTTTTGTCCGCCCGAACAGTTCCCGTTCGGCCCGGAGTTTGTCGAGTATCTCTATCTGGTAGTAGTAGGGCCGAATGTCGAAGGGCTGTACGAAACCTGCATCCGCATCTCTGTGACGTTCGCTCTCCAGTGCCCTCTTTAGATATTCTGCATCTTCCGGCCTGTACAGATGGAATTCGGGATCATTCCAGTAGGTCTCAAAAGTAGCTTCCACTTTGCGCAGAATATCGGGGGCATCCTGTGCGGTCAGTTTCACGTTCCATTCGAGACCGCTTGTGACGGCAACACCGGAGAGGTTTGATGACCCCACAT
>JAAYIO010000244.1 GCA_012523385.1 Methanomicrobiales archaeon | reverse complement strand
TGGCAAACGCCACGGCGTTCTGCATAGCAGCTGAGCGAATATCCGGCATCGTTGTCCCAGACCGTGCGTGGTATCTTCGTACCATTCTCCTTGAAATGGAGCGAATCATTTCTCATCTCGGAGATCAGGCAGGCATGCTCACTGATATTGCGTTCCCGTTTGGGGCCAGTCGGTTTGCCGTTCTCCGTGAAGAGATGATGCGGATGAATGCCCGGATTACCGGCTCGCGTTTCCTGCGGGGGATAATGAAGGTCGGGGGCTTGGAGAGAGATATTTCATTCGAAGATCTAAACATTCTTGCAGATTTTTGCGACCTGTTTCGGGGACGATACCGTGCCCTTCTCAGGATTGCACTCACAACCACATCCGTTATCGACCGGTTTACCCCAACAGGGATCGTCAGCCGGGACCTCATCGTCCCGCTCGCTCTCTCTGGTCCAACGGCCCGGGCGTCAGGAAGTATGAATGACACCAGAGTTCAGCACCCATACGGAATCTATGACCGATACATCCCCGAGGTAAAAACTCTGCATGAAGGGGACGTGCTCGCACGGTTTACGCTCAAGGCAGAAGAGATCATCGCATCGCTTGATATCATCGACCGACTTATCAGAGAGATGCCGGAAGGCCCGGTGTCAGTCAATGCTCCTGTCGCTGACGGTTACTCGCTTGCGTTAGTGGAATCTGCCCGAGGCCAGAATATGTGCTGGCTTTGGATTCGGGATGGCAAAATCTGGCGGTATAAGGTAAGAACCGCATCTTTCTGCAACTGGCAGGCAATCGAACATGCGGTGCAGAATGAGATTCTTCCGGACTTTCCGCTGATCAACAAGAGTTTTAACTTCTCCTATGCGGGGACGGATCTGTGAGGTAAGTAATGGTTAACGTATTTCCTTCTTTATTCAAGAAGAACCTGACCGAGGATGTGCCGACCCGTGATGACGAGGTCGAACGAATTGGTAAGGCATTAAAAACAGAGATCGGGAGTCTTTTCGGCCAGAGCCTTGCCATCAGGGCTCTGGATACCGGGAGTGACAATGCAACAGAAATTGAGATTAATAACCTCAGTAACCCGTACTACGATGTGGAACGGTTTGGGATTATCTTTGTTGCATCGCCCCGGCATGCAGACGTGCTTTTAGTAACGGGAGCAGTTACCCACAATATGGTGATAGCCGCACAGAAGACGTATGAGGCGATGCCTTCACCCAAGTTCGTTGTTGCTGTGGGGGATGATGCCTGTACGGGGGGAATCTATCGCGGGAGTTATGCGGTGATGGGTGGGGTTGATACGATTCTCCCCGTTGATCTAAAGATTCCGGGAAATCCGCCAACACCTACGGAGATTCTGACGGGGTTGCTTGCGTTGATGAAGCGGGCCCGGGATAGAAAGTAAGTGTGTTGATGGTTCTGATTCGTTGTGTATTGTCGATGCCACTTTTTTTAAAACGTTGACAAATAATACCACATTTTAACCGTATAATCGTTTTTTGCACCATCATGCCTCTCGGGATGAGAATAATCAGGCACATTTTTCAACATTGGATTTAAATATAACTATATTTATCATCCTATAATCAAATTGAGAAGCATGGCCTCTGATACTTTTTTTGATTCAATGGGAGACATTGCACTGGCAATCCTTTTCATTGGCATCTTCTTAGGGCTAATTTGGGCATTTATGACTATTTTCGAGTCGTATGTGCA
Organism: Methanomicrobiales archaeon; assembly: GCA_012523385.1. Lineage (GTDB taxonomy): Archaea > Halobacteriota > Methanomicrobia > Methanomicrobiales > Methanomicrobiaceae > Methanogenium. Next base: position 472 of record JAAYIO010000244.1, on the reverse strand, counting down.
AATTGCCATTGGATTAATTGTTTTTGGCATCGTCCTGGGAATTATTACAGAGCTACTCTCAACCATTAAGGCAACAGCACATAATGATAAAATCCAGGATATCATACCAATCCTCGAATTCGTGGCGGTTTTCATGGTTTTTTTTGGATTTGTATCAATATTTTTAGGAATTCGTTCAATTTTTTTCATGCTATGATTTTCAGGTAAGGAACAGAATATTTTCCAATCCAGATTTCGATCTTGAACTCGGTATCTTTTACCAGTTTATGATCCTATTAATATCAAATCATTTTAAAAACCATCCTTTATTCCAAATGGATGAAATGAACAAATCACGCACCTTATCCCCACCAAAACAAACCTTTCATTCAATGACCATTGCCCTGCACAAAAAATCCAGTACTCAGGAGGGATGCGACCATCGCCTGTGAATGTACCCAGTGCGGTAACTGCTGCAGTGACATGCGACGTG
>JAAYIO010000243.1 GCA_012523385.1 Methanomicrobiales archaeon | reverse complement strand
GATCAGTCCCCCCCATTTTCAGGAAACCTCAGATCCTCAGAAGATCCATTTCATTTTATCATATATACCTCTTCAGACCACATCGTCTACATAGAAATACCTATTTAGATGATGTGGCCAGAACAGCAACATATCATAAAATATAATCACATTATCATGGCAGGAAAAATATCAGAGAATTTCTATAAACCCCATTTTACCAAAAGTACTTTATTGAACCAGATCGATCTCTAATTGATGAGCACTTTCTTTAATTTCGCGATTAAGTCTGAATACGCACGTATTGCTGAGCTAGGCGATAAATTAGGTGAAAAACAGAGAAACTAATTGACTGGGAACAATTCCGCCCAATTCTTGGAGCCCTGTATTCAAATAAAACAGATAAAGGTGGCCGCCCGAATCTGGATGAAATTCTCATGATAAAAATGCTTATTCTGCAGCAATGGCATGGCCTGTCTGATCCCGAACTTGAGCGACAGGCAAATGACCGGATCTCCTTCAGGCAGTTTCTTGGATTACCCGAAAAAATACCCGACCGGTCTACGATCTGGCTCTTCCGTGAAAGAATATCCGAATCCGGAACAGATACCGCGATCTGGAATGAACTCCAGCGTCAGCTGGATGCTAAAGGGCTTACGATCAAGCAAGGCATGATTCAGGATGCAACATTCATTCAATCAGATCCCGGCCATGCTTCTTCCGACACCCCTCGGGGAGGTGAGGCAAAGACGAGAAGAAGCAAAGATGGAACCTGGACAAAAAAAGGCGGAAAATCCTATTTTGGATACAAACTCCATGCAATTATGGAACGGGACTATGATCTGATACGAAGGATAACGACGACAACTGCATCCGTCCACGATAGCCAGGTCGATCTGTCTGAAACGGGAGAGGTTGTTTATCGTGACCGAGGATATCAGGGAGCGAAATGCAAAGGGTATAATGCCACTATGAAAAGAGGGGCAAGAGACCATCCAATTGGTATTCGGGATAAACTTCGTAACGAAAGAATCACTCGAAAACGATCAAAAGGAGAAAGACCGTTTGCTGTCATCAAAACGATATTTCACTCAGGAACTGTGAGAGTGACTGAACATGGAAGAGCAAGAGTGAAGAATACATTTTCTGCATTTTGTTATAATCTCCATCAGTTGAGGACGATTCAAAAACAGAGAGCGTAGAGCGATAGCTATCTGGAAAAGATGGGAAAGAAGACCTAATAATTGGATTGAGCTGAATTGGATTCGTTATTGGTTTTGGTTATTCTGAAAAAAACGGGATAATAGTAATCCTCCCAATTTAAAATAGTTCACATACCGCATAAGATTTAATTATCAGGGAGTGAATGAGGATTTTCTGAAAATAGTCGATAAATGTTCCAGTTACCAATTCCCCCTCAATCCAGTTTTTGCACCAACTCAGCAACCGTATTCAGCACTTCAAACCCGCGATAACTGATACGGTACTCACCCCGTTCCCCCCGCTGGGTGATCATGCCACTCTTCTGGAG
>JAAYIO010000242.1 GCA_012523385.1 Methanomicrobiales archaeon | reverse complement strand
GGTCCGTACCGGGAAAGGGACATCAGTCACTGCTGATATGCTGCAGAGAACAGATGAGGATGCCATCTACGCATACACAGAAACAAAAGACTTGCAGATTCTTAGGATGCCGTATGAACATGAAAGTGGAAAGGCACTTTCCATGCTTGTTCTCCTCCCAAAGGATGGTAAGATCACCACCGCAGAGAATGCTCTCGGCAGTGATGGGCTTTCAAATGCGATTGGTTCAATGAAATCCAAACGCGTCAAGGTCTCATTCCCGAAGTTCACCCTTGAAACCACCTACTCCCTGCCCGATGCCCTGATAGAGATGGGAATGCCGACTGCCTTTACAGATAACGCAGACTTCTCCGGCATGGATGGCACCCGTGACCTTGCGATCAGTGATGTCATCCACAAGGCCTTTGTGGATGTCAACGAGGAGGGAACCGAGGCCGCTGCTGCGACAGCAGTTGTTATGAAATATGGATCGTCGGGAAATGAAGAACCAATCCCGGTCTTCCGGTTAGATCACCCGTTTATCTTCATGATCACCGATGACGAAACCGGGATGCTGCTTTTCATGGGACGAATGGCAAACCCGACAGCATGATACGTGCTTAGTCATGAGGCACTGATAAGATATTCCCCCCGTGGGTGAGAGAAATAGGATGAAAACGATGGGCACTCCTCACCATCAAATCTCACCATTAAATTCCCCATTGCCTTTTTTGTATGATAGGTGCGAGTGAATTCGTAGTCATCATTATAGTTATATAAATTTCAAAACCATTGTAGACCATGAATAAACGGACATTCCTGATGGGGATTGTAATATCTCTCGTCCTTGCATGCACCTTTTTTGCTGGGTGTATTGCATCTGACGATGATCCTGCCACAATCCCAACCCCAACGCAAACTCCGGCCGCCACCCCCGTGGTAACTCCAGCACCGTCTGAGAGCACAGACGCTGTTGCCGAAGCTAATACCAAATTTGCATACGATCTCTACCACACGCTAAAAAGCGACGAGCAGTATGCGGATGAAAACATCTTTTTCTCACCCTACAGCATATCAACCGCTCTTGCGCTGACCTATGAAGGAGCAAAGGGAACAACCGCAGATGAAATACGCTCGGTGTTTCATTTTCCCGAAAATGACGCTGTCCGGCAAAATGGCTACAGAGACCTTATTTCAGACCTGAACAGTCCTGATGCTGCGTATTCTCTCAACACAGCAAATGCACTCTGGGCAGAAAAAACCTATAAATTCCTCCCCGCATATACCAAAACCGCAGAACAGTCCTACGCAGCGGAAGTAAGGAATATGGACTTTTTAACCGCACCTGATGCGTCACGCCAGACAATCAACCAGTGGGTAGAAAGCCAGACGAAAGACCGAATCCAAAATATCCTTCCTGAAGGGGCTATCTCTCCTCTTACCCGTCTGGTGATCACAAACGCAATCTACTTTAAGGGAACATGGGCACTCGAATTTGATAAAAATGAAACCCACTCTGCAGAGTTCCGTAACGAGAGGGGAGCATCAGTCACCGCCGATATGATGTACAGAAATGATAAGAATGCCCGCTATGGGTATGCAGAAACAGATGGTATGCAACTCCTCAGAATGCCGTATAAACACGAAAGTGGCAAAGCACTCTCCATGCTTGTTCTTCTTCCAAAAGACGGTAAGATCACCACAGCAGAAACCGCTCTTGGCACAAAAG
>JAAYIO010000241.1 GCA_012523385.1 Methanomicrobiales archaeon | reverse complement strand
GAAAACACTGACGAACACCTTCTGATAATTCATGCCCAGAATACGCCCAATGATGGCGGCAGCCACCCCTCCCGATCCATCAAAGGGGATCATCACAAATAACGCTAGACCCATGATTGAGAGATGTTCAATGAGGGGAGACTGGTCAAACTGCTCGCGACCGGTCACCATTAAGCGTTTTGCCCAAGGCCCAAACCACGGAATTTTAAGGGCCAGAGGGAAATTCCAGATAATGAAGAGGGCACCCATCAGATCAAAGAGCATGATGGAGATGGCAGCAAGCCACCACGGCAGACCTGAAATCACCATCAACGGGACAATAGTCTCTTTTCCTGCAGGGGGGATAAAATAGGCAAGACTAAGCGCCCCGAATGTCCAAAAAAGGTTTTTGGGGAGAGAAAAATAGAGAATGCAAAGATAGAGAATAAGTACGACGAACGGAAAGACGACATAGAAAATGGGCCAGTTGCGTATGGTTGGGCTCCTCCGTATTCCAGCGGACCACTCTATTGGTCGTTTCATCACTTTCCTCCCTTCGCATTCTGTATAGCGTTCCACCAGCGATTACGTTCGATGATGATCCAGTATCTGCGCAGGTCTTTTTCTGCACTCTTGTATGCAGGATAGTGTAGAGCGACTTCAGACCAGAATGCACGGGAATGGTTGAGCACTTTACGGTGTGCGAGTTCATGCACCCCGATATAATCAATTAGATGGGGCGGCAGAGCATATACCTTGAGGCTCATCTTGAGGTTCCCTGGCGACGAACAACTGCCCCACCGGGTTTTCTGCATCCGGATGGCGCAACGGCCAAACGATACCTCCATCTCTTCTGCCCGGGCGGTAATCGATGCGTTGATCAATGCACGAAATTCATCGGTCAGGTGTTGCCTGAGGGAAAGCGGGTCGAAGGCGGTGATTATCTGGTCTGCATGGTTGATGTGACAACGATCTCCTGTCTGGACCGTGTACCAGGTGCCTGACACCAGCATCTGGTCAGGTGCAGCGATATCTGCCCCGACAACATGGTCCATCTCCGTATGACGTGACGCAATCCAGTCCTTATTCGCTGCAATGAATTCTGACACGTCAAACCCTCTCGGTGCGGTTACCCGGACGGTTCCGTCAGCCATCACCCGCATCCGTACACGGCGGACCGGTTTTCGGATGATGATGATGGGATATTCGCCTGCTTCAGTAAACACTCTGTAGAGAATTATCCTGTATGATAATCAAAGGTGTTGGTTTGTGGGAATGGAGATAAGTCGTCTAAACCCATCAAATACGCTGAATTACGATTCAATTCACTGATTGCACAGGACAGTTTAGGATTTTATTTTACGAGTTTCTTTTTAGGAAATGTATTTTTATCGATTCCATGATACCAAAAGTCAGGGAAAAAATTATAAAAATGAATTGGGGGTTATTTGATTTTTGCCGCTGCTTTCTTTGCAAGATCTTTTAGGAGTTCATAATCAGTTACCGTTCCGGTCAGTCTTACATCCTCATAAACATCCTTTTTCGCAAACAGGATATAATATGTCTTAGTATCGTCCTCTCCTTCCGTCGATCTAAATGCAAGACTGGTATCCCCAATGGTGGGGTTAGGCATTTCATCGACCGTGAAATTGTCATTGGCATAACCTAGGAATCGGGCTCTATCATCAAGGAGGAGAGGGGTGATAGTTTCGATAGGATAAACTGATATAACCTGTTGAATAGTGCAACTGGAATCCGTGTTTACATTTATTTTTTGATAATTTACAACATATCCCCGTTTCCATCCCTGATCAAGTCCTTCTTGCCTTACATCTGAAGCGACTCGCTCTGACCTCTCCTGTATTTCATATCCTTCGGGGAGGTCAGATAATTGCAACGCCATTTCTGATAGTGTAGTGCTTGATAATGTATTCTCGTCTGAAGCATTCGATAAACAACCTGCGATTAATATTGAGGTAATTGCGAATAAAATTACCAAAGCGATGAAATCATTTCTCATATTCATGGCATCATCATTTAAGCATGATAAAATTACCTACACCATCTATTTCCCCGATTTTTTCTATGAAATTGGGCTCACAAAACATCAGAAGAATTTTGCATCCATTGGGATTTAACACGGGCTTTATTCTCCTTAATTACTTTTCAGCAGATAAGAAATCCGGGTTTAAACTGAGCCGATGGATGGACATCTTGATTTGAGTTTCTTTCACAGATATTCCTGTACACAGAAATTGAAAGAGCATCTGCGATGAAAAAAAAAACAGAATGAAAGATGATCCCCATACGATGACATTAAAGAAAAAGGAGGTATTTAAAAAAAATATTTTTAGACAATTCAGGAAGATTTCCACTGTTTCCAGGCTTCTTTGACTTCACTACCTTCAAGGAAGACAAAACCATGCAGATCTGCATACTTGCGTGCATTCTCTTTTGTGAGGGCCCGGCCGGTCGTTTCATCAAGCATCTCACAGATGGTGACTGCCGGTGTGACACCTGCCATCTCGGCAAGGGCAATCGAAAGTTCAGTCTGGCCTTCCCGCTGATCTAAGAGGGTATCTGCTGCCCGCAAAAGCGCCATGTGACCCGGTGTCCGGAAATCTGCTGCAAAGGTATCCCCGCCACCGTTCAGCGTCTTTTTGACCTGCTCTGCAAGGCGGGTCACGGTGAGTGCCCGGTCGATATCGGTGATGCCGGTAAAGGTATCGCGGTGGTTGACCCAGAGAGAGAAGGACGAATGATTTCTCCGATCATAGGGAATCTCTCCCGCCTGTTCTGCCAGATGTGTCGGCTGAAGAATCTCGCTTGCAAACGGCAGGCCGAAGTTCTTTGCCGCCTGTGGATGCAGAGCAGTGCATATCAGACCGCCCCCGTCTTTCCTCATCCGGACAATATGCGCCGGGGTAACCGCATCTGATCTGATTGCGAAATCTGTTTCTCCTTCCCGATCATCAAAATCGTAGAGGAGAACAAATTCCCCTCTTTTGAATGCTTCCAGTGCCTTCTCTATCATTTTCGACTCACCTCAATTGTTATCTGCGTTCCGTCTTCTGCTCCAAGCACATCGCGCAGTCGTTCTGCTGATATCAGTTCAATAATATCCTCCGGGTAATGACTCCTCCCGGGGACGATGATTGCACACGGATATCCATTAATAGAGCATTTCAGGGCCCGGGCTGCACCAAACGTGCGGTCATGATCCGTAAAGCCCTCAATATCAGTCCACTCCATTGCATCAAGCTTGCGGCGTGTCTCAATGCTTGTCGGACTGAGCTTTATGTTGAATGTTCCGGGATACGGGTTGATGCCCAGTTTCTCTGAGAATTGGCGGACATACCCATCCACGCTGACATAATACCGCCCTTCCCCGAGACCGCTGATCAGTTCCCCTTCCAGTTCATAATGCCCGTCATGTATCTCAAATATGCGGCGGTATGCTGCATATTCAGCCCTCAGGTGCTCTTCCCCTGCCTGTGTAACCGTCACATACTGGCCGTCCCCCCGCATAACCCGTGAGATCATATGGGAATTTTCAAGGGAGATCAATCTCCGGGAGGCAGTCTGCGGGCTAATCGCCAGTTCCTGTGCAAGACTCTGTGAAGAGACCGACACAGCACCGGAGAGCCCTCCCAAAAGGGCAATCTCTTTCAGGCAGATCAGGTCATCGGGTGCGATCATCTAACCTCATTTTTGGCATGCATACCATATATGAGTTATGTTTTCGCTATATTAGTCCTGAATTAATGGGTTCCTGCGGGGCAGATTGCAGATACCTCATTCACCAAATCGAGAATGAAAAAGAAGAGATTGCGTTGCTGGCGCTCTAATACACATCAAAGAGATCCCTACCAGTTAGATACGACAGATTTATCTATCAATAACTGGATTATCCGCCCATATTTCGAGTTAAAAGGTGTATTCACCCAAATAATCAAAAAAATATGCCAGCCAACTATCGGCGAATGACGAAGTGCCCTTCGCTAATTATATAATAGAGATGTGCGAAGAGTATATACATGAAATCCGCACTGCGGACCCGTCTTGCTGAAAAAATGGCAGGAGAAATCACGCTCTCTGCATCTCCGGGGGAGGCACTCAAGAAGTGGCGCCTTGCATTCAACATTGCCCCGGGAGTACTTGCTGAAGAGATGGTTGTCTCTCCGTCTGTCATCTCTGACTATGAGGGTGGCAGACGAAAGAGTCCGGGTACTGCGGTCGTCGGAAAGATTGTTGACAGCATTCTGAAGATTGATGAAGCGAATGGTGGCAGGCACATTAACAAATTCGCCAAAATCCTCTACAATGACTTTGACCTTGACGTCATCTCTGACATGCATGACTACAACATGCCGATTCCGCTCACGAAGTTTTGCAACGCAATTGCCTGCAAACACCTCGAAGGCTCCATGGATCAGCATATCTACGGTTATACTGTTGTCAACTCCGAAAACGCCATCCTTCAGCTTTCAGCCAATGAATTCAACCGAATTTATGGATGGAGCACAGAGAGGGCGTTAATCTTTACGAATGTATCAACCGGCAAATCGCCGATGATCGCAATCAAAGTGACACCATTCAAACCACGCTGTGTAATTCTTCAGGGGATATCCCCGGAGGAAGTGCATCCGCTCGTTCCCCGCCTTGCAGAGAGTGACCGGATTACCCTGCTGTGTACGGAAATGGATGTCAACGAGATTGTCGATATTCTGAGGGAAGAATTATGGTAGGAATAATTACGTACGGCGCATACATCCCGCGATACCGCATTAAAACCGAGGAGATTGCACGGGTATGGGGCGCAAATGGTGCTGAGATCGCCGCAGGTCTTGGTGTGAAAGAGAAGTCGGTCCCCGACCTTGACGAAGACACGATCACGATGTCTGTTGAAGCGGCACGCTCTGCTCTGGCAAGAAGAGACATCCCGCGTGATGCAATCGGAGCAATCTACGTTGGTTCTGAGTCTCACCCCTATGCGGTGAAGCCCAGTTCTGCAACCGTAGGTGAAGCCATCTGCGCAACACCGGTGATGACCGCAGCAGACTACGAATTTGCCTGTAAGGCAGGCACCGCAGCTATTCAGACATGTATGGGTCTCGTAAAGTCAGGCATGGTGAAATACGGATGTGCTATCGGTGCAGACACGGCACAGGGTGCACCCGGTGACGCACTTGAATACACCGCCTCTGCAGGCGGTGCGGCGTTTTTCATTGGAAATGACAACCCAATCGCAGAGATCAATCATACCTGTTCATACACCTCTGATACACCCGATTTCTGGAGGCGCGAGGGACAGACATACCCCAGTCACGGTGGCCGTTTCTCAGGCGACCCTGCATACTTCAAGCATGTTCAGGGCGCCGCACACCTGATGATGGAACAGATGGGCACCACACCGTCAGATTATGATTATGCCATCTTCCACCAGCCAAATGCAAAGTTCCCAAGGAAAGTCGCGGCAATGCTCGGGTTCACCTCGACTCAGATAAAACCCGGTCTTGCAGTTCCGCGCCTCGGGAACACCTATTCCGGTGCGGTCCCGATCGGAATTTCCGCCACCCTTGATATAGCAAAACCCGGAGATCATATCTTTGTCACCTCCTACGGGTCTGGTGCAGGTAGTGATGCCTTTGACATCACGGTTACCGATGCGATTGAGTCAGACGTATTCAACCGCTCTGCCGCACCAACAGTTGAAGAACTGCTTGCAAACGGAAAGTATCTGGACTATGCACTGTATGCCAAACACAAAGGAAAGATCGTGATGCAGTAATGAGAGAAGTAGCAGTTGTTGGAATTGGTCTCACCGAATTTGGTGAGAAATGGGACACATCGTTTAGAAATCTCTTCGTGGAAGCTGGTGCAAATGCTCTGGAAGACGCAGGAATGAGCGGTGACCAGATTGATGAAATATTTGTCGGAAACATGAGTGGTGGACGGTTTGTCTTGCAGGAGCACATCGGTGCCCTTATTGCAGACTTTGCTGGTCTTACCAAGAATCATATCCCCTCCACCCGTGTGGAAGCAGCATGTGCATCCGGCGGTCTTGCCTTCCGGCAGGCATATACAACGGTAGCATCCGGAATTCAGGACATTGTCATTGCAGGCGGTGTCGAAAAGATGACCGATGTAGGCGGCAGTGAAACCACCGATGCACTTGCAGGCGCAGCAGACCGTGAATGGGAGGGCCTTGTCGGCGCTACATTCCCCGGTCTTTATGCAATGATTGCAACCGATTATATGAACCGATACGGCCTCACCCGCGAGCAGCTTGCGATGGTGGCAGTCAAAAACCACTACAATGGCGCCCGCAACCCGATGGCACAGTACAGAAAGGAAATAACTGTTGAAGATGTGCTGAGATCAACGCTTGTTGCAGACCCGCTACGGCTTCTGGACTGTTCCCCGGTGACAGATGGCGCCGCGGCAGTCATTCTCTGCCCGCTTGAGATGGCACGCGAATTCACTGATACCCCGATTAAGGTGCTTGCATCATCACAGGCATCTGACACGATTGCCCTGCACGACCGCCGGGACTTTTCGACCCTTGATGCCACGGTTGCAGCAGGCAGGCGTGCATTCAAGCAGGCATCACTCACGCCAAAGGACATTGGCATGGTCGAAGTGCATGACTGTTTCACCATTGTAGAACTCTGTGCAATCGAGGATCTTGGATTCTGTGCAAAGGGACAGGCAGGAAAGCTGACCGAGGATGGTCAGACCGCACTGGGCGGTTCCATTCCGGTCAATACATCCGGTGGTCTGAAGTCCTGTGGTCACCCTGTGGGTGCAACCGGCATCAAACAGGTCTGTGAGATTGTTGAACAGCTTCGTGGAGAAGCAGTCGGCCGTCAGGTCGATGCAGAGATCGGTATGACCCACAATGTCGGTGGGACAGGTGCAACGGTTGTATGTAACATTCTGGGGGTCTAAAAATGTCAGTGCCACGTTACTGGAGAAAGCAGCTGAACCGGTACAATCTAAAGGGTAGCAAATGTGAGACATGCGGACGGCATTTTTTCCCGCCGCGTGGCCTCTGCCCGGAGTGCCGGAGAGACGGAAAGATTGTTGACTGTGAATTTTCCGGGAATGGTACCGTGCGTACGTTCTCGATCATCCGAACGGCAAGCAGTGACTATGATATACAGACGCCATACCCTCTGGCTATCATAGAACTCGATGAAGGAACCTGCATGACAGCGCAGGTGATCTGTGAACCTGAAGAGATCCATATTGGCATGAAGGTGAAGCGTGTCTTCAGACGGATTATCGCTGAAGGCAATGGCGGTGTGATTGTCTACGGCACAAAATTTGTGCCTGCTTAAATTTCTTCAAAAATTATTATCTCTATTTTTTCAGTATGCTCTGTGCCAAAGGAGCGTTGAGGGTCCAGTTGTGATGGGAAATACTTCATACATCCCGTGAATTGATGTATGGGATATGAGATGGTTTAAGGAAATAATCGCTGGGTTTCTCGAGATAGAAGGGGTCACCGCATGTGT
>JAAYIO010000240.1 GCA_012523385.1 Methanomicrobiales archaeon | reverse complement strand
TCACTGCAACGGTGGCAGAAGAATTATACGGGTTGGATATCCGCCGTCAGAAACATTTCTTCTCGTTTGATCGCATCATGTATCATACCTGGACAGCCGGGGCAGATGTCTGGCTGAAACCCGATGATTCGGATGATAATGCAGATGATGACAGACATAGCGGGGATGATAATGACGGCGGAAGTTCCACTCTTCCACCAGCTTTCCACCCAAATATGACCAAAAGTGGAACTCAGGACAAAGTGCATATTGGGGATATTATCGGGAATAAAGGTCTTAATAGAGATATATATACAGACAGTACAGGAGAGTTCCACCACAATCAGGTGTCATACAGCGAACTAGTTTTGGATGCAGCTGGGTCGGGGGGTGTCTCTGATACTGGAGAAAGTGGAACTCTAACAGATAAAAGAGGTAATTGTATTCAGATTCCAATTCAATCAACAGAATCGACTCCAAAAAAGTGGAAAACAGAGTGGAACAGAGTGGAAACGGGTGGAAGTGGTGGAACTCGGAAAATTAAAAGTCCAGGAACAACCCTCCCTCTCCCCACCATCCTCGACCACCAGGACTTCAGACGTTCAACTGTTTCCCTTGGGCACTGCACGCTCTGTGGCAATGGTGCAGCGGTGTACCACTCAGACAACCAACGGGCGAGTGTCTGTGAAGGGTGTTATGCCCGTCTGGTTCGGGAGTGGAACCGGGCTGAAGGGGTGGGGTAAGAATGAGAAAATAAAAACAGGAGATTTGGTAGCCATCACTGAAACCATGGATTCAGCATCGACACCATCGAACGCTCCATGAGGATGTCCATTAGGTATATTTTCCTATGTGCGGAAATGTTCGTGTATGTCTGGCATTACATCGATCTGGATTAGCACAGATCTGAGGGACAAACTCTCGGCGTTAAAGGTGCATCCCAAGGAATCGTATCGAGATGTAATAAACGCCTCGTGGAAAACTACGTTGATGCTGAACCATTGAGTGATGCGACGATACTAGCAATAGAGGAATCACTCGCCGATATAAAGGCAGGCAGAGTGTATTCCTTAGAAAACGTGTCAGAAGAACAGGGCCTGAATTGATTTTTTTAAAAAAACATCCTTTCGTTTCACAAAATCATAATGGATAGCTAATTTCCATCGACAATCCCATTTTTGGGAAAATCGCCATTTTGTAACGATGTTCATCATCGTAGTATATCAAAAAGATCTTCTTTGGTGATGCCATTTCGCTCTGACACCTTTGTGATGATATCATTCAGTGTGCCCTTTGCAATCTCATCATGCAAGGGAACCGTGATCCGGTGCTCTCCGGCGGCAGTCATCTTGCCCAACTGGATATGACTGCCTCGCTGCCTCAGGACAGTATATCCAAGTGAATTGAAAACTTTCACCAGTTGAAAACCACTAACAACCGGATATTTTGCCAACAGAACCAACCTGGAATTCAGTCAGGGATACAATTGTGATCTGCTCCCCCGCTTCAATCTGTTCTTCAAAATGCAGTTCTGTGGCATCGTTGATATTTATCATGAGTTTGTCAAGCGATTTCCCCTGCGTAAAGATATCCACCCCAATCCCGCGGCCACACCAGAACTCCCCATCATTATATATCTCGAATTTTATCAGCATGCTCTGAGATTTCCTTTTCTTTTGTGTATTGAATCTATACAAATATAAATCTGGCCTTGATGCTGGATGGTTTCACTGACATTAAAAATAAATAGTCCTCATTCCTTTTTTTACGCACCCGCACCTGTACCATACAAACCAACATTTGCTTTTTCGTATGGTCTGTTATACGTGCGAGTGCCTGTGAAGGCTGTTATGATTGGCGTATGCGGGAGTGGAATAAGAGTGAAAGAGTCATGAAAAAGAGAGGTCCACTAGATCAATACCGATTTTCATGTATGTTCTCCGCATTCAGGTCATCGTCCCTCATCGATCCGGAGAACAATCTCCCGTGAATTCCCAATGTGTGCTCGCTGAATCAGATCAATAAACCTGAGTTCAGAGAGGTGGGTGAGCCATGCATGAAATCCGGAATAGGAGACGTTCTGTGTTGCTCCGAATGAAGCATAAAGCGTGCCGGAGGTGAGGGAAACATCCGGATTATTACGTTTCATCTGCACAATATGGGAGAGCAACCGTTCTTCATTCAGTTTCAAACTTTTTCTGAGATGCGTAAGGTGAGCAACGCGGGCGATTGCAAAGGCATTCATGACATCATCACAGGTGACTTTTGTTCGGGCATCCCGTTCGGCATTGAGAACGGAACGTTTCAACAGATCAATACCGACACGGAGGTCACCTCCTTCTACGGTGAGGGTGGTGATGTAGTCAAGGATAGGGGAAGAGACTACCCCGGGGTAGATACCCATGCGAATGCGGTCATGCAGGATGGTGTGCACCTCTTCGTGGTGGTAGTATGAGAACAAAATCTCCTGAGGCTGCCAGACAGAGACCACCGCCGGGTCAAGGATCATGAGGGGAGAAAAGGTATGATCACTGATGGTGGTGAGGACACCGGTCTTTACTCCGGGATAGGTTTCGTACATCCGGACGAGGGAACGGATCACGATGTCAAACTGACCGTTATGGCGGAGGTTGTTGGCATCGTCCAGACAGACGATGAGAACCGCCTTTCTCCGGATGAGTTCCTTTGCGATGGGGCCAATAAGCTGTTGGAG
>JAAYIO010000239.1 GCA_012523385.1 Methanomicrobiales archaeon | reverse complement strand
TCTTTGACCCGCTCGTAGGTTGCCTTTTTGCAGGTACCGCACATCAGCTCCCCCGCCTTACAGGCCCGACAAATCTCCGTGAGTTCGTCATCATCCTCCAGCATGTGGAAGAGATTGAGGAGATACACCGAGCATTTCTCCGGTTCACCACCGAGCTGTTTCTGTTCCTCAAGGGTCATCCGGCCGCCGGTGATGGCGCCCATCACCTTCTGTTTAACATTTTTTTCCGTGTCGCAGAAGCCGATAAAACTCTCCGGGACACTGGATGACATCTTGCCGCCCTGCAAACCCTGCATGAAGTAGTGGTACGTGGCTGACGGAGTGTAGAACCCGTATCCCCCGAATTCAATCTCGATAACCCGAACCGCGGCATCCACGTCAGCGAGACTGCACCCATGGATGTCCACATGCATATCGTATTTCTTTGAACCGGGAAATGCGGCGCACACAGCGGCGAGTGCCCCTTCCGGTGCGTTCTTGGAGCGGACACTTACATACCCCTCCCGCATCTCAACCGTGAAGAAGCGCAGTTTGTAGGCGATGTCACGAGTGAGGCGGATGTGAGGGTCCTGATCAATTCCCACCGGGACGATGGTCGGTGCAGGGCCCGCGTCAATCTGGGGGAAAAGAATGTCTGCGACCTGCGTTGCAACACTCATTGCATGTGCAAGGGGGGTATCCTGCGCGAACCCGTATATTGCCTGCATATCGGAGAAGTTCATCTTGATTGCCGCTTCAAACGCGAGGTCCTTGAGGCGGTTATTGGTGCTCTGGTAGTAGGTTTTTCCTTCATATCCCAGAGCATAGAGGCAGGTGAGATATTCCCTGCCGTATTCATTGCATTTGTTCCATGAGATATTGCGCACCGCATGTGCCTCACGGTCAGCGACGGCAACATATCCGTTTCCTCCCTGCCGGACATGCCAGACGACCTCTTTCATCACCATCAGGTGACCGAGGTGGGGGTGGCCGGATGGCATAAACCCGGTCAGTACATGAAAGGGGGTGCCCTTGTTGATGGCCTCAACAATGGGGCGGTAGTCACGGTGCCCGATCACGATACCCCGGCGCAGAAACGCAGGGGGATTTTTTATTTCAGGGAGCAATGGCTCAATATGTTCGATTCCAAACTCGGTGAAGAGTTTATCCGTGTCGATGGACTGGTTTGCAGACCATGGGTTGATCTTTGACTGCATAGAAACAGATCACTCACAATTTGATTCGCGCAAATTCGATGAATTCAATACCATTTTGTTCGGCACATGCAAAAAGCATCTTCTTACGCACACTGTGTGCCAACCTGACCGAACGTGAGATCACGCTCATGGGGAGGGACGCATCAGGGGGGAGTGCGTGGACAAGAAGCTCAGAGTGCTTCTTTTCTCCCGAGTAGACACGGAAATGGTGGCCGAATTTATAGGCGGTACGGGGTGTGTGGCCACGGGTGCGCAGGTATGCATAGACCTGAGACTTCTCTTTCCATTCTGCATCTTCTTCCGGGATGTCCTTCCGGATAGATACCTCGCTCTCTTGTCCTCTGATGGTGAGGTATCCGCCGTCAAGCAGGTAGAGGGTCTCCATGGGAGAGAGCATCAGCCGGGTATCGTCAAGGTTTGTGCCAAACCACGAATCTTCGGGAAATGATGCGGTATCCGGGGTGATGACGGAATTTCCGGCACGGATGCCGTTTAACGCGGAAATTTCCGGTGCCGGGCCTGCTTCCTTTAGGGGTTCGGTCTTGACATCATAGTAGGTGAGTTCTTCCTCGTCATCAACTACGGCAAGCACGAACTGTTTTCGCATATGCGAGGCTGAAGCCACTTCCTCCGCGAGTTCACGGAAAATGATGAGGTCGCGCTCTGAGAGCACACGGATGAGATAGTTCGTCCTCCCCGTTCCGGGTCTCTCTCCGCGCCGGAATACCCGGAAATCATGGGGGCCGGGCAGAATAACATATCCGCGTTCCCGCATGTCCCGATACACCAGAAATCGTCGCATAAATCCGTGCATGGATGAGAACTCTGTTATTAATGATTCAAATGTCTCACCGCTCACGATGATCTTCGTCTTTAACACCAGATACAGGGCCTCTTCTGCCGAGAGGATGAGCCCGTCGTCTGTCTTCCGGCCATATCCGCTCTGGTCATACAGCATATGTCCGTCTATATCGAGCACCACGGTGGTGCCGTCCCGTATCGCCTTCACTGTGTGTAAAATTGGAGATGATGTCTTAAATAGTTGGGCAGAGAGGCACACTGAAAAACCACTGTATGCGATTTTTGTGTATCATCCCTTTTCCCACGTTCTTTGTTACTCTCCGGCTAACTTTCGGACACAGGCAATGTTCCCGTAATCGTCCCTGCGGTCATCGACCGGTGGTTCACAGATAAACGGGATGTCGCGCAGTTTTGGATGGGTAACCACCGACTGGATACCTTCAAGACCTATTGTCCCCAGACCGATGTGTTCATGGCGATCACGCCGCCCGCCGAGTTCTGTTATCGTGTCATTGAGATGGATGAGCTTTAGGTGAGATAGGCCGATTATGGTGTCAAAGTCTCTGAAGACCGCGTCTGTTGCCTCGTTTGTTTTGAGATCATATCCTGCCGCAAAGCCGTGACAGGTATCAAAACAGACGCCGACAGATCCCTGTCGCCCGACTCCCTCCATGATAGTGGCGATCTCCTGAAACGTGGTGCCGATGCTGTTCTGTGTCCCCGCGGTATTCTCAAGAAGCATCGTTACTTTACCTTCAGCGGCATCTGCCCCTCTCCCGATTGCGGTGATTGTTCGTTCCCGTGCCTCATCTGCGTCGCTCCCGAGACTGCTGCCCAGATGGGTCACAAGATAAGGGATACCTAAAATCAGGCATCGCTCCACTTCCCGTTCTATTGTTGCAACCGTCTTGTCCCACATGTCTGCCCGGGGTGTGGCAGGGTTAGGGAGGTAGGGCATGTGAGCGACAACAGGAGCGATGCCGCTCTCTGTTACGGCCTGCCGGAAGGCTTGGGCTTCCTCTTCGGTTAGTGGTTTTGCCTTCCAGCCGCGGGGGTTTGAGGTGAATATCTGGAAGGTTGTGCAGGTGCGCTCCTGTGCACGGGAAACGGCCAGTGCAAGCGACCCGGCGATGGAAACATGGCAT
This sequence comes from Methanomicrobiales archaeon, assembly GCA_012523385.1. Classification (GTDB taxonomy): domain Archaea; phylum Halobacteriota; class Methanomicrobia; order Methanomicrobiales; family Methanomicrobiaceae; genus Methanogenium. The sequence goes on along the minus strand of JAAYIO010000239.1, from coordinate 9,387 downwards.
CCAATCGTGATCATGGCTGTACGAATGGATCTGTATCCAGCGGGTAAAAAGAGGTGGCATACCGGCCAGACGAATGCTGAGAGCTGCCGGAAAAAATGAAAAAGTGGTGTAATGGTGGCCTAATCCAACAACCGCGTGAGTGCGGCGATGATCGCAGCACCTGCCTCTGCGGTAGTTGCCGTTCCGCCGTTATCCCGTGTAATGATGCCCGCCTCAGCGGTCAACCGGATGGCCTCTTCTATCCGGGCTGCTCCGGATGTATCTCCAAGATGGGAAACAAGCATTGCTGCTGACCTGACGGCGGCGACAGGGTTTGCGATGCCCTGTCCGGCGATATCGGGGGCACTTCCGTGCACCGGTTCAAAGAGCGCATGCCCATCACCGATGTTAGCGCTTGGAAGCATCCCCAGTCCTCCTACGAGGTATGCGGCCGCATCAGAGAGGATGTCACCGAAGATGTTTGTCGTGACAATGACATCATAACGTTCCGGATGCATGAGGACGTCAAGGGTCAGGGCGTCAATGAACGCGGTGGTGTACGGGATGCCCTCCTCTTCTGCTGTCTGGATGCAGATGTCCCGAAAAAAAACGTCTGATTTGATGACATTTGCCTTGTTCCCGATGGTCAGATGGTTTCTTCGTTCGCGTGCAATCCGACATGCTGCCCGTGCAATTCGTTCGCTCCCCTTGCGGGTGATGAGCCGCAGGGTACAGGCCCGGTCTTTTTCCTGCCATTCGATACCGGAATAGAGCCCTTCGGTATTCTCCCGCACGATCATGATATCCACGCCGTTTCCCTGTACCGGGCGGAGGTTGGCATACAGATCCAGTTCTTTTCGAATATGCAAAACAACACTGCGGTAATCCGCCGCAGGCGGGGTGGTCACTGCCCCAAAGAGGATGGCATCTGCGTCACGCAAAAGGGCGATGTCATCTGCGGTGCACGCCTCTCTGGTCTTTCTCCATTTCCCATAGCCAATCTCTACGGGATAGAATTCATATTCAGGGTGAAGCAGTGCAAGAACGTTTTGTGCTATCGGGATGACCTCCTGTCCGATGCCATCCCCCTCAACGACTGCAATAGAGGTCATTTCGTCTGTGCCTCCGTTGTCGTATTGTTATTGACCTGTTCCATTCCTTTCTTTTCCCAGCCCTCAACGACAGCAAAGACCGCATCTGCGATCATGCGGGGGGTTGCCCCCCAGTGTACAACCGCACCATAATATCCTGCATGGTCGCCTGTTCCTGTCCGTTCCGAGCGGCAGCACCGGGCGATGAATGGTTCCTCTGCCACCTGATTTGCGGGGCATATGTCAATCACCGAGAATGGTGCTTCCTTTCCATAGCATTCAGCAAGCACCTGACGTGCGGTCAGACACCCGGCAACCGTTTCATCGCCTCGTAACCGGTCATTATCAATCGTCCGTGAGAATCCCGCCGCCCGGCAGGGATAGACCTCTGCATTGGTATTTCGGATATCTGCAATATGGTAGCAGAACTCTACTCCACATTCCCCAAAAAGACCGGTTTGTTCAAGATCACGGATGATGTGGGCAAGATTTGGGCGGGGGGGTTCTGCATCATAGACGTGAATGGTCACCATCGTCTCATCTGTTGGGTCGTAGACGAAAGTTCTGTGCTCATCAAGACCGGTAAATACCGTGCAGCGTTTTCCGGTTTTTTTTGCCCGGCGGATAAGGTCAGTGCGATTGTGAAGGTTCACCTTTTCGGGGTACATGCAGACATCCTCAACGCCTGCCAGCAGATGGGAGGATTGGATATCCCTGAGCATCGTGTTTCCCTCTTTTAGCTTCACTTCCAGCACTTCGTATCCGCTGTCGGTGGAATGGATGAGGTAGCGGGAAAGAAAGTAGACCTTGTCTCCGGCGGGTTTCCCTTCTGCATACCCGACTGTTTTACACTCTTTTGGGAAGATCATCGGTTTCTCCAATAAGAAACGAGTCCGCCTGCAGAGAGAATATCCTGCATTTTTGGGGAAAGGGGACGGATCGGGTAACGAATGCCCCCCGCCTCTACCCACCCCTCTTCCATTGAGATGATGACGGTGCTGCCATCGGCGCAGACGAGACCATCGCATTCTATGACGGGGAGACCCACGTTAATAGCATTTCTAAAGAAGATTCTGGCAAATGAGGGAGCAATGACGGCAACAGCACCCGCCTCCCGTATCGCCACCGGCGCCTGTTCACGGGATGATCCGCAGCCCATATTATTTCCGGCCACGATGACGGCACCTTTCAGCCGGGGGGCAAGAGAGGGGTCGAGGTCTTCAAAGACATGCTCTGCCCAGACCGAGGTGTCTTTTGTCCGGAGGTAGCGGCCAGCGATCACAAGATCGGTGTCGATGTCTGCTCCGATACAGACGGCTTTGCCTGATAAAGTCATATGGCGCCCTCCGGTGATGTTATTTCGCCTTTCAGCGCACTTGCCGCAGCTGTTGCTACCGACCCAAGGAAATACTTGGCCCCGACACCCATCCGGTTTTTGAAGTTGCGGTTGGCCGTCGAGAGGGCGGTTTCTCCTTCCCCGAGAACACCCAGATGCATCCCGAGGCAGGGGCCACACCCCGGCGGGCCGACCACGCACCCGGCAGCGATGATATCTGTGAGAACGCCTGTTTCTGCTGCCTGCTGCATAATGGCACGGGATGCCGGGACGACGATTGTGCGGCATGCGACCTCTTTTCCCCGGACAATGTGAGCGAAGCGTTCCAAGTCCTCATACCGACCATTTGTGCAGGTGCCGACAAAGACCTGATCAAGATGCGTGCCGGCATACTCTGTCACCGATGCCACGGTATCTACCCGGTGCGGAACTGAGAGGACAGGTTCTGTGTCAGCAAGATCAATTGAAAGTTCACGGCAGTAGGTGCCCTCCTCCACCTTCTGTGGTTGTATAGTATGACCATAGTGGGCGAGGTAGTGCTGGGTTGTTTTATCGGCATAGAAGAAACCGGTCTGTGCACCGCACTCCACTGCCATGTTGCAGAGTGTGAGTCTGCCCGCCATCGAAAGGGCAGTTGCGCCATCGCCCGTGTATTCCAGCGCACGGTAGGTGCCTCCGTCCATGCCGATTCTCCCGGTGACCGTCAGAACGATGTCTTTTGCTTCGCACCATGTCGGCAGGCGTCCGGTGAGATTGATAGATATTGTCTCCGGGACACGGAACCACGTACTCCCCTCGGCCCAGATGGCCGCCATATCGGTCGCCCCCATGCCGGTGGAGAAGGCTCCCAAGGCACCTGTCGTGCAGGAATGGGAATCAGCCCCGACGACCACTTCGCCGGGCAGCACCCGCCCTTCGCTCATCAACTGGTGGCAGATGCCACCCCCGATATCTGTTAAGGCAAATCCCATTTCTGCGGCAAATAGTCTGAGTTCATTCTGGAGTGTGGCCGTCTGTGAGGTATTCGCTGGGGCGATGTGATCGTAGATGATCGAAACCGTCTCCGGACGGGCCGGTTTCGGGTTTCCCATCTGACGGTATGCCTCCATTGCAAGCACGCCGGTGCCGTCGTGGGCAAATGCCCTGTCCACAACCCGGTCTACATAGGAGCCCGCTGGCCCGCCGAGGATGCGCTCAGACAGGGTGCTCATGCAGTCCCCTGGTTCTGTGCCTCGCGTAGTAGTGCCATGAGAACATCATCGGAGACTCCGCATTTTCCCTCAGAGATCTCCTTGACCCGGCAAAGCACCCAGTGCACCTGTTCCGGGGTGAGTGTGTAGCCTTTTGAAGCGATCACATGTTCGATAGCCTTTTTTCCGGTGTGTTTGCCGAGGAGATACTGACGATGCCTGCCCACCATCTCAGGGCGGAGATATTCATAAGTTTCCGGGTCTTCGAGCATCGCTGCAATATGAATCCCGCTTTCGTGGGAGAAGGCATTCTTTCCCACTATGGGTTTTGTGGCCATCATTGCAATGCCGCTGAATTTTTCAACCATGTGGGAGAGTTCAGGGATGCGGGTGAGGTCATAGCGATCCACACCTCCCTTTAGCCGGAGGAGGGCAAGCACCTCTTCGAGGCGGGCGTTTCCCGTCCGTTCGCCGATACCGTTTACCGTAGTATGCAGTTGGAATGCGCCGTATTCTGCTGCGGTGATCGTGTTTGCTGTGGCACAACCGAGGTCGTTATGGCAGTGGATGGCGAGTTTGTTGGAAATTTTACTCCCGGTATGATCCATAAACTGCATCATCTCAACCGGGGTAAAGCACCCGAGTGTGTCGGCAAATCCTGAATACTCTGCACCATGCTCTGCTCCTGCCGCGTACATCTTCCGTAAAAACGCGGGGTCTGTGCGGGAGGCGTCCTCTGCGGCGAACCGGACCTGAATTCCGTGGTCATGAGCATAATCGACCATCCTGAGGGCCCGTTCCAGCATCTCATCGGCCGTACATCGGTATTTAACCCGCATATGCAGGTCAGAGGTTGCAAAAAAGATGCTCACGAGCTCCACCCCGCAATCGATGGCCGCATCGATATCGCCGGCAACCGCACGTGCCAGACAGCAGATACGGGCGTCCAGACCCATACTGCATATTTTCTTTATACAGCGGTGCTCATTCTCAGATACCACCGGAAATCCGGCCTCGATAACCTCTACTCCGGTTTCATCCAGCAGGGTGGCGATTGCCATCTTTTCTTCACAAGTGCATGACACGCCGGGTGTCTGCTCACCATCACGAAGTGTTACATCACAGATCTCAACATTCCACGGTTTCATGTTCTTGTCCCCCGGGACACTGGCCCCGGATAATTACGCATTTCAGCTTGTCTTCCCGCACCAGTGCGGCACGGATGGCCTCACTGTCGGTGGCATTCACAACAATCGGCGCAGCCCAGTTGATGTAGGGCAGAATATCCGGTGCCGTCTGTTTTCCGGTCATTCCCATGACGCCGTTTTCAACGATGATCACAAGGACCGACAATCCTTTTTCCCGGATGTCTGCAAGGGCGCTCAGCCCTGAGTGCATCAGTGCATAGTCCCCCATCAGTGCCACTCCGGTGCTTGTTGCCGCAACCGCGGGTGCACAACCCAGTCCATATCCGACTGTGCCCACATTCCATGGCGGGTTTTTGGCGAGAAGGCCGCAACCGATGTCGAGTACGGGATGGAGTCCTTTCTCTTGGAACACCTGCAATAGGGGGATGTAGGGGCATCCTTTGCAGAAGGTGCGGGCAAACCCGCGAGACTGCACCGTCTCAGGGGCACCTGCCGGAGGAGTAACGGTTGAACAGGATGGCACCGGACCTTTATGGGGTGGGTAGACGAGGGCAGGAATGGAATGTTCCTGCGCCCACTGCACCATTTTTCGTCTTTGCATCTCTGCCGCTTCAGCCCGCCCCCGCATGGTGAGCGAGTGATCTGCCAGTCTGCCCTTCCGGTCGATTCGTGCTGGCGGGGTGCCGGCCGTTTCTGCTGCAAGGATGGCGGGCGTCACCCGCACCAATGCGATGCGGGAGAATTGTTCAGAGGCCTGGAATGCGGCTTCTGCAACTGACGCGAGTTCGTCTGCTGTCGGGGCGAATACCGGTATCTCTGCAACTCTCCCGATACACCGGGAGTCCTGCGCATTCTGTGATCCGGCAACCTCTGTGTCATCCCCCACGATGATGACGAGTCCCGCTGAGAGTCCCTGCACCGCGGCGTTCATCAGGGGATCCATGCAGGCGTTCAGACCGACGTTTTTTACAATAACACAGGCCCTCCGCCCGGAGACTGCATCTCCAAGTGCGTACTCAAGGGCCACCTTCTCGTTTACCGTGCAGACTGCGTTGCAGGCCGCCCCAAGGGAGGTAACCGGGTATCCGGGTACTGTGTAGATACGGTCTGCTGCCGTTTTGAGTGAGGCAGCGAGGCATGCCTCTCCGGTACTGTCGTGCTGAGGGACATGGCTCATCATGTCCTTTCCTGCCACAAGGTCACATCCGCCGCAGAGGGTGCACATCGTCTTTGCCTGTCTGGGGTCAAGGTCGGCTTTTTTCAGTTCTCTGGCAGCAAATTCTGCCATCCCGAGGATGCGGTTTGCAGATGGCCGAGGAAGTCCCGGCAACTCAGGTGTAGGGTTCAGGGGGCGAACAACTGGTATCACGCCGATCTCCGTCAAACGGTGGATACATGCCTCCATCTCGCCATCTGTCTCTCCCAGACCGAGAATCACATTAGAGAAAACCCGGTTTCTGCCGAATACATAGACTGACTCTTCCAGTATCGTCCAGATCTCTTCATAGTCCAGTCCGGGGCACATTTTTTGGAAGAGGGCTGGTGTTGCCGCCTCGATATTGAACTTCACTTCACAGGCCCCAGCGTCTTTGAGTCGCCGGGGGGTGTCCGGCAGGGGATAGATGGATACGCCGATCGGAATGCCAAAGCCTGCCACTGCATGCACCACAACAACGGCCCGTTCTTCGTCCTCTTCAACAGAACCGATGACTCCGCTTGTGAGGGATATTGCATCGATCTCATCTGCCACTGCTGCAATCATGGCAGTGACTTCCTCTGCGGTCTTGATGCGCCCCGCGCGGGTGGGCACCGAACAGTAGCGGCAGGAAAAGATGCACCCCTCTGAGAGGGTGATGTATGCCTGCCGGGGACAGTGGTAAACAGGTTCTTCAACGCGTCCGGTCACATCAATCCCCGGCCCGATAATGCGGGCAGAACCGTCTGCATCCGCGGTCAGGGTCAGAGGCGAATCATCACTGATACTGAGCCGGATACGGCCATGGTGTGTAGTAAAAAAGATGGAACCACTGCCGCCTGCCCCCGGGCCTGCGGTAGACTGCTCCGGACGGAACTGGTAGTCCCCGGCAGGGCAAACGGTTCCGCATGCAAGAATTCTGGCTTTCAGGTCTCCCCAGTGCATATAGACAGTGCCTCTTTGTACCGGGTTGCAAACGGAATGGCCGCTGCAGCACCGATGATTCCCCGCCCGTTCAGGCGGATTTCGATATGCTCACGAATTTCATTGAGATCATCCCGGGTGATCTCACCGCGTTTTACTTTCCATCCATATTCGGTGAGGGTATCCGGGGAAAAACCGCGGAATACGGCCATGCCTGTCTCATCCGAGAGAGTATATTTTTTGAGCAGTTCCTCAAACGCCGTCACCAGTTGCTCAGGTTCAGTGGTAGCGAACTCACATGCCACGGCCACGCAGTTTTTCGTTCGGTAGGGAACCGGAAAAAGCTGAACGATGGTATGGGAGAGATAGCGTGTCTCGGGGGTCTGCACTGCCTCAGCAATGTTGTGGGCAAGCGTCCACGTGGCCCCTTCCTCAGGGGTATCGGTGTCATCCACACCGATGATGACGCGTTCACGCCGGGGGAGCCAGATCTGAGCACCTGCTTCACGCCCGCCGCCACAAGGTTCGCTTGTCGAGCGGATGACGCCTGTTGCCGTTGTCCGGCAGACGGTCGCACCCACCCCACCGCCGCCCATACCACGGTAGGTGATACCTATCTCATTTCCTGTGACTTCAACTCCGGCAATGCCTGCCGGGAAGTAGGAGCCTTCGAGAGCGAGTTTTTCCTCTCCTGCAGAGAGCATGAAGCGCTGGGTATTGCCGACCATACGAACTGACTGTACCAGAGGACTTTTCTGATAATTGTGGCCCGCCCACATCGCCCCGCCGATGCATGCAAACTCTTCAATCAGTTCAACGGCGTTGCCATCGGCATTTGCGACTGCGCAAATTTCCGGATACCGGATGGAATAGGGGTCAGAGATGTTCGCCATAGAGCCCTGCTGCCTCAATGCCTTTGTTTGCCCAGAGCACTGACCCGAGTGCTCCGATTCTTCCCTTTCCTGCACAGGTATCAATGAAGGTGATCCCGAGTCGTGCTGCCTCCGCTTCACACTCTTCCTGATTTAAGATCTCAGTCTTTACCTTTGCCATGTAGGGTGACTCCTCCGGAAGGCCGATGCCGTGGTAGACGGCAATGCCGGTGTCATCGCTTACCGCATTTTTCTGAATAAAGTCTCGCACATAACAAAGCAGTTCTTCGATCTTATCCGGCCGAACCGCAAAGTTCAGGGCTGAACCAACGCAGTTGGTTGTCTTTTCCGGCACCCGTGGGTTCAGCTGGATGAGACGCATATTCAGATATTCTACGCCTTCTATCAGGCATGCTTCAGCACATTGGCTTGCAAGCACCCATGTTGCCCCATCTTCTTTAGTATCGGTATCATCGATGCCGATAGTGACCTTCTCATATCGGGGGGTGACAATACGTGATCGGTTGATGCGGGCACCACCTATCTTGAGATCATCCGGGGATTCATATTCTGTCCGGATAACCCCGGGTGCCTGTGGAAGACATGCCGCCACCCCAACACCGGCACCGGCAATGCCTGCCCAAGACGTGACCACTTCATCACCGCGTATCTCTACACCTTCGAGTGCCTGACCGCCCAGTTCCTTATCGGCAGGACCGAAACGGCCGGGATAGTGACCGATCTTTGCCTGCATAGTCATGGATGTGCCTTCAACCGTAATGCCGATAACAGCACCACCGGCACGCTTTCGGTTCATTACATCCCATTCGATCGAACCGCGGCAGCGGCATTCCTCAAGAATCTCTGCCCGTCCGGCCTTTTCATCCACCATCACCAGCAGACGCTGAGAAAATAGGCGGCCGAATCGTTTCTGTATCTCGTCAGGTGTGAATACTTCCATATTGCTTGTCACCGAAATTTTCGTTAACAAGATTATCGGCAACAAAGATATTTAAGGAATGTGTAGAGGAGAATTAAAAAAAGGGGTTAACGGAGGATTTCATGGAGCACGAACTTGTATGGACCAAGGGTGCCGCCAAAGTTTCCTGAAGTGATCTGTTTGATGCCGGGTATTTTTACTGCTGCCTCAACGCCTGCCTTCGTGGCTGCTTTGATGGCTTCCTCATCGACACCGTCAATGACAATCTCATAGATGCAGGTGACGCCTTCAGGCACCTTTGTGTCAGGCACCTGATCACGGATGCTTGGGCAGAATTTTTCGTTTGTTGTAGCTACCATGAACTTGTAAGCATTTGAGCCGACTTTTGAGCCGGATGCAACAATGGGAAATGAAGTGATTGATCCAGGTACCTTCATAATCGCATCAACCGCTGCTTCTGCTGCCATGAGAGCTGCGGGCAGATTTTCTCCCATGATAAAGAAGTTGCCGCCTGCGATGCCCTTTACAATACCGAACTCTTCCTCACCGATGTATTCGCCGTTCATGATGGGGATAGCCCAGCACTTGCGTCCGCCTACTTCCACCTTGTGCTCAAATTTGTCCCCGAAGAAGAGGAGTTTGACATCGATGCGTTCCTCAGACTCAGGCATACCGTCAAAGAATGCGGTGGTGGGTGCGGTGAGGACACACT